>DASXUA010000658.1:0-15945 GCA_036505095.1 Phycisphaerae bacterium | reverse complement strand
CTGACCCCTGGAATTCTGGATTTACGATCACTCGCGTCACGAGCGTGAGCGAGCGTGAGTGTCGAGCTACGATCGAGCAGATGGAGAGCGAGTACCGAACAGCCAAGCCTCCAACGATCGGCTCGAAAGTAGTGTTTGGCCTCCAGGTGAAGCGGCGGAGAATCGATTAATGATCTGAGCTATTTCGGGCACGCGCGGGCTCGAGCGGGGCGATGCGGTAGACCTTGCCTAACTGCGCGGCGGAAGTCGTGTCGCCGGCCTTCAGCGCGGCTTGGATGCGGTCGAGCTTGGTCGCATCCTCAACGGACAGATAGGGCTCCCACCCGGCTGGCTCGCCGATGCGCGCCACTTCGACCTCGGCCATGTACTCTCCCTCGCGGGTTAGCTTAATGTGCTTCCCGGGTGTCATGGTCGCCTCGTTTTGATCCGTTTGGGCGGCATCGTTTCCATTAACGCGCGCAGGACCGCGTTCACGGATTCGCGCGTGGTGAACACCTGCGCGACATCCGCGTCCAACACAATGACGCGACTGCCTGCCGCGTAGCGCGCGGCGAACCGGTTCGCCCGCGATTTGCGATAATCGAAGCGGTATTCCCGTTCTAGCTCGTCCCTGTCGGGCTTAGCCCTCTTATTGGATGGGGCTCTCTTCATAATCCCTGCGCTCCCGTCGCGTTGCACGTCTAGCGCTTATTATACGAATTCTCTCCGCGCGCTCCACGAAACTGACCAGCAGCAGCCGGTCAGTCCGTCTCCGAGCGCCCGATGATGATCGCGCGCAGCTCGCCGGATGAATGGGCTTCGTCCGTGAATATCCGCGCCAACGGGTCCCCGAAAACGGTAGCTGCCTCTTCAAATGCGACTCCATGCTTCCGGCGATTCGCGGCGGCTTTCTCGGCGTCCCATTCGAATTCGAGCGCCATCCACGTTCATTCCAGAAGGCCAGCCGAGCCCTTACAACCTCAGCGCTCGCTTACGCGCGCGGTTCTGAACGGGGCACCGATCGCGGCTGAGCGTCGGCGCGAGTCGCCGAGGTAACCGTCAGTGCGCCGACCAGTTCCAACAACCGCAGCGCCTCGGCGCGTCCATACAGCGGCTGGCGCCACTGTTTGCCATGTGCGAACGGTTGGCCCGGGCGGAAGCCGGCCTGGCGCAGAAGCCGGCGAATGATTCGCAACTCGCGCATGGAATCAGCCACAAAACGGACTTCGTCGCCCTTTTTGTAGGCCATGTAGCCAACCCGCTTCAACTTGCGGCGATTCTGCCAGCGCACGTAGCCGTTGCGTCGGAAAAAGATCGCCAGTTCGGCGACTGCGGCTTCGGAACGGCTTTGTGGCCGCGCCGATGCCATCGACGCTTGCTCAGGCGTGCGGTTCTGAACGCGAAGACCAGCCACCACTCAACACTCCCAATCGGCGCGGGCTCGGCAGGAGCCTCGCCCTCCCGTTTACTGGCCCAGGGCCGTCTGCAGGGCGCGCAGCGAGTAGGCCGTCACCAGGTATGGGTTGTCCTCCATCCAGCGGTCGGCTTTGTTGGTCCAGCTTCCATCTTCGTGTTGCAGGCCTTTGAGCTTCAGGCACAGGTCCACGCGCCAGTTGTGCTTCTCGCCGCGGGAATCGGTGATGATGTCGTCGCCCCAGACCGCCAGGGCTTTGGCGAAAACATGATAGTAGTAGAACAGGCCTTCGTTAACCTGCCGATCGGGCATGTTGGGGTTGCTGTCGAGCGTGTAGTGGCGTTTGATCCATTCGATGCAGGCCTTGACCCGCGAGTCGTCGCGCGAGACGCCCGCGTATAGAAAACTCTTGAAGCCGGCGTAGGTCATGGTGCCGTAGCTGCGCAGGCGCGGCTTGCCTTCGATGATTTCGGTCCCGGCCTTGCTCTCACCATCTTTGACCGGCGAGTAGATGAACCCACCGTCGACGCTGCCGCGGGCGAAAGGCTGATCGTTGGTCTCGCTGAGCATCTGGCAGCGGCTGATGAATTCGATCGCCTTCTTGTAGGCTGGATCATCCTTGGGCAGACCGCTGTCGTGCAGGGCCTCGATCATCATCTGCGTGTTGGACAAGTCCGGACGCTTATTCGTGCCGTAACCAGCCCCGCCGTACCAACTGCTCGAACGGTCGTGATCTTTATCCTCGTCCCACTGCATTTTCTTGAGGTATTCCTGCGCCTTGCGGATCGGCTCGCGATAGCGCGGATCGCCCGCCAGCCGCTCGTCGGCCGCCGCCAACGCGGAGAGACACACGCTGGTGTGATAATTCCGCAGCCCTTCACCCTCGGTGTAAATGCCGCCGTCGGGATGGGCGAAGCGCAGGATGAAATCGAGGCCGCGCTTGACGACTGGATCGTCGACGCCATGCGCCGGGCTGTGAATGAACGCCGTCACGACCAGCGCCGTGACTGCCGGATCGCTGCGCCCCGAGCCGAGCCAGCCGCCGTCGCGCTGCTGCGAGGCCGCCAGAAATGCGAACGCCTTATCCATGGCACCCTGCATCGCGCCGCTCAAGCTGGGGGGAACGGCGCTGGGCGGCGCGGCCGGCGCGGGCACGATGAGGCCGGCGCTGAGTGCTACGGCGAGGGCGAATACGCCATTGCGGATTGCCCGCCGCGGCGGGTGAACTCCTTGCGAATTGCGGATTGACATTCGAGTAGCTCCTTCAAGAGCGGGTCGCGCAGCGACTCGCACCCTAATGATACACGCTGCCCCGGCCGGAGACACGCGAGAACACATCATTACTCGTGATCGCGCCGCTCGAATTGTTGGACAAATTCCGGGCTGACAATCCCCGTGTCGGGCGGCGGCGGATGGAGCCGCAGGGTACGTGCGCTGTAGGCCGCCAGCAGCATCAGCAGCGTATTCACCGCCGACAGCAGGACTGCCAATCCAGCGCGCAGCCAGGCGCTGGCGAGGAGCATCCAGGCTGCCGCGCAGGCCAACCAGAGCAGAGCCAGTGCGCCGGCCGCCAGGGTTCCCCAGATCGCGCTGCGCTGCTTTTCGCCTTGCATGCCGATTCCGAAAGCCGTCAACGCTAATCCGCCGAGAAACGTGCCGACCACGGCGGCCGCTCCGGCACGCTGGGCCCACAGGGGGCGGACGTCTCGCCCCCCCGCCACAAGGACGTTCTCGCCTGCGCCCTGGGTGCTCCACCACGAGCGGACTTCCGCTGGGCGGTCAATGAGCTGCCCGGCCAATGACCACAGGCAGCAGCCGCCGAGCACGTAGATCACGCCCACGACCTGGAAGAGCAAACCCGTGGCGGAAACGAAGGCGCGCGGCGTCGGTAGCGGAGTGGCGTGTCCTGCGGCGGCGGGCGGGTCAGTGGGCGGCGGCACGGGAAGCATCCGAGTTGAGCACCGTCGGGGCTCTGACAGCGGGAGCCGCGGCGGCGCTGGCGACCGCATCGGGCGCACGGTCCACTCTGGCGGCGCGATAGCGTGTGCCGCGCCACGTGGTCGAGGTCGTGCCCGAGGCCTTCAGCAGCGCATTCATCAGCATAGCCATCCCCAGCAGCGCACCGAACGGATAAGTGAAGGCATAGGCCGGCTGAATCCTGAGCAGGCGGTAGAAACGGATCATGAACACCTGCTGGAAGAGGACGCCGGCCGCGGCGACGATGCCCAAGGCGCGCCAGACGCCGTCGCTGAAGAGCGCTGGATTTGCAAGCCACGACACCAGCACGGCGGTCAGGCTCGCCCAGGGGACAATGCTGAAAACGAATAAGACCAGCAGCGAGATCAGCACGCGCCGCACGCTCCCGAAGCAGCCGTAAAAAATTCGGCTCCAGCCGCGGAAGGCCTGGGCGAAGGTCGCGTACATGCGGGTGACGTAGAGTCCCTCGTTCTGGATCACTTCGAGGCGCAGGCCGGCCGTCTTCGCCAGCCGCGCCATGTGGGTGTCCTCGTTTACCTGCTGGCGCACGGCCTCGTGGCCGCCGATGCGGGCATAGGTGCTGCGGCTCATCAGCATGAAGGCGCCATTGGCATAGGCCGCCTTCGAACGCGGATTGTTCACGCGGTCCGGATGGAACCACAGCAGCATGATGGCCGCGCAAACAGGCTGAATGATCCGCTCCCAGAAGCTGCGGGTTTCGAGCACGGGCAGGACCGATAGAAAATCGATGCGCTGCTCGGCGATTTCGCGCATGGCCATCGAGAGCGTGCGCGGCGAAGTCTGCCGGCAGTCGGCGTCGGCGAAACAATAGTAATCCCCGCCGGCGGCCGCTACGGCCTCGCGCATCGCGTTGTTCTTGCCGAACCAGCCCGAGCGCAGCTCGCGGATGGTGACGATGGTCAATCGATCGGCGTGCTGCGCTTGAATTTCAGCCAGGACCGTTCCCGTGCGATCGCTGCTGCGGTCGTTGGCGACGATGACTTCGAAATCGGGATAGTCCTGCGCGAGAAAACTCCGCACGCAGGCGGCGATGTTGTCCTGCTCGTCCTTGGCCGCGATCAGAATGGAGACGCGCGGCGCCGCGGCGGGCGGGTTGTCGTAGGTGGTCGGCGTCAGCGCCCGCACGCTGCGGCGGGCGCGCGAAAGCTGCCGATGACGCGACGCCCAGACGAGCGCAATCGCCGCGCTGACAAAAATCCAGATCGCCATGAATGCCTGGTTGAGCAACCCGATCGATCCTTCGCCACCGCGCATCTTCCCTGTCAACGGGCATTATCTGCGAGAGTCGCCGTGGCCGCAACGACGTGACCGCCAAGTCGCCCAAGATTGACCGCCAAGTCCGCAGGATCCGCCGCGGCGGGACGCCGAGATCGCCAAGTTGCCAGGGTCCGCTTGGCGGACTCTGGTTTTCTTCTGTTTTCTTGGCGTCCTTGGCGTTCTTGGCGGTTCTTAATAGCGTCGTGCCGGGTGGCATGGCTTCACGGCGCAGCCGGGTAGCCATACAGCCAGCATGCTTACCCGCTGCGCGTGAAAGCATGCCACCCCGCCGCGGCGGGCGTGAAAGCATGCCACCCGCCGCGAGGTTGATTCGTGGCGTTCGTTCGGGTACGCTTTGCCGGCACGCGGTTTGGAAACGAGGATGACATCCGCCCTATGGAGCCTGCCACGATCGCCGTCAAAGGCGCTCGCGTTCACAATCTCAAAAACGTCTCGCTGTCGCTGCCGCGGAACAAGTTGATCTGCTTGACGGGCGTCTCGGGCAGCGGCAAGAGCAGCTTTGCGTTTGACACGCTGTATGCCGAAGGTCAGCGGCGCTACATCGAGTCGCTCTCCAGCTATGCGCGTCAATTCCTGGTCCAGCTTGCCAAGCCCGACGTCGACCTGATCACCGGTCTGTCGCCGTCGATTTCGATCCAACAGAAGGCCGGCGGCTGGAACCCGCGCAGCACCGTCGGCACGATCACGCAGATTCACGATTATCTGCGGGTGCTTTACGCCCGCGTCGGCCGGCAGCATTGCACCGAATGCGGACAGCCCATCAGTGCCCAATCGCGCGAGCAGATCGTCGCGCAGATTTTGGCCTGGGGTTCAGGGTTCAGGATTCTGATCCTCGCCCCCGCGGTTCGGGAACAAAAGGGCGAGTTTCGCGATCTGTTCGAAGACATGCTCAAGCAGGGCTTCGCCCGGGCGCGGGTAGATGGCGTGGTGCGCTCGTTGAGCGATGATCCCAACCTCGACAAGAACATCAAGCACAACATCGAAATCGTGATCGACCGGCTGGCGCTGAACGGCGATTCGATCCGTTCGCGCCTGGCGGAGGCGGTCGATCAGGCCCTGGCACTTGGAAAGGGAACGCTGATCGTCGCCCGCGCCGAGCGGGATGGTACAGTTCAACTCACCCGAGCGCGGAAATCGAAAATCCGCAATCAATCCGCAATCCGCAATTCGCAATCCGCAATCGATGGCGACCTGCTGCTCTCGTCCCATTACGCCTGCACCCATTGCAATCTCAGCTTCGAGCCACCCAGCCCGCAGATGTTCAGCTTCAACGCCCCGACCGGTATGTGCCTGACGTGCGACGGCTTGGGAACACAATACGATTTCGATCCGAATTTGCTGATTCCCGAGCCGCGCAAGTCGCTGCTGTCGGGATGCATCGCGGCCTGGCCGCACCGCGTCGGCCGGTGGAAGCGGCATATCTTGGAAGGCGTGGCGCGCCATCTCGGAATCGATCTCAAGAGTTCGTGGAACAAATTGCCGGAAGGCGCGCGGCAGGCGCTGCTGTACGGCACGGGCGACGCTCACATCGGGTTCGAATGGCGCACGCGCGGCGGCGTCTGGCGGCACGGCGGAGCCTTCGACGGCATTGTTACAGAGCTGCGCGACAAACATCGCAAGTCCGCGTCGACGATAGTCCGGAGTTGGTACGAGAAGTTCATGCGGCAGCGCGTCTGTCCCGATTGCGGCGGAGCACGGCTGAACCGGCAGGCACTGGCGGTGCGCATCACTGGACCTGTGGGGGGCAACTCTTTGGGGGGCGGGCGTCTCGCCCGCCAAACCGGCGGACACGACGCCGGCCCCCCGGCGCTCAATATCCATGAGGCCTGCACGCTGTCCATCGCGGATGCGGCCGCGTTTTTCGCGGGCGCGCGCTTCAATGACACCGAACGAACGATCGCGCGCGATGTATTAAAAGAGGTAGGCGCGCGGTTGGAGTTCCTGATGAACGTCGGTCTGCATTACCTGACGCTGGACCGCACCGCCCCGACGCTTTCGGGCGGCGAGTCGCAGCGCATCCGCCTGGCGTCGCAGATCGGCTCGGGGCTCGTCGGCGTCCTGTACATCCTGGACGAGCCCAGCATCGGCCTGCACGCGCGCGACAACCGCAAGCTAGTCGATTCGCTGCTGAAGCTGCGCGACATGGGCAACACGGTCATCGTGGTCGAGCACGACGAGGAAACGATGCGGACGGCCGACCACATCGTGGATTTCGGGCCGGGTCCGGGCGTGCGCGGCGGCGAGGTAGTGGCCGAAGGGGACATCGATCGGATCGCGCGGACGAAGGATTCGTGCACAGCGCAATACCTGACCGGCCAGCGGCAGATCGAAATCCCCACGCAGCGCCGGCCAGTCACGCGCGATGGGGTTTTGAAATCCAGACGGAGGCGAGCCCGATGAGTGCGTCGAATTGCCGCAACGGCTGCCTCTGGGAGTGCGGGGTGAAGTGGAAGGGCCAAGAGGTGCCGACTGAGGTGTTCTGCACCTCCAACCTACGACTTGCGAATCGGCTCAAGCAAATTCGCGACTCGAGCACACAGGCAGTGCTGTTTCTCCCGTGTCCGAGCCCGGATGTCGCAGGCCGGTCGCGCGAGGAACTTGAGCGCGACCTGCTCGTAGCACTCGGCGGCCACGAGCCGCGCTACGAAACCGTGTTCATCGTTCGAGCCGGGACCGGCCGCAGCACGCGATGGATGGAGCACTGCCTGCTGAGTCCCCAGTGTCCGTTCGGCCGCCGCGTACGCCGTCTGAGTATCCGTCTGCCACTGGAGTATGACAGTTTCGTCGCGGCGATCAAGGATGCTTCACCGGTTTTGCCCGGGGAACTGGACGGTCAAGAATGAGCACCCGCGGACAGACACGGGAGAGAGCGCAGCGCCTACGGGCGATGACAGCCGAATACTTGAATTCACTAACCCCTGCGCAGCGGGATCGGCTTATGCAGACGCATTTGGCACAGGCGCGCGGGCGACGGCTTAATGCCGAACTGCTGCGTGGCTTGACGCACTCGCTGGTTCGAATAGTTCAGGCGAAAGGGGTGCAGCGGCAGAATGGATGATCCGTTGCTCGACGTCATCGCCGCAACTGTGCCGGTTCTGGACTCGGTGGGTGTCCCGTATGCCATCACCGGCTCGGTCGCCAGCAGCGTGCACGGTGAGCCGTGTGTCAGCGCGGATGTTGATCTGGTCGTACGGATGACGCCGCAACAGGCCGAGCGGGTCGCGCGCGATCTGCCGGAACGTTTCTATCGCTCGGCGGACGCGCTGTGCGACGCTGCGACGAACTGCTCGATAGCGAATCTGGTCGATACGGTGACGGGACTCAAGGTGGACCTCTCTGTGTTGTCGGCGACGAGTTTTCATCAGCGCGTCTTCGAAAGACGAGAAGCGATTGCACTTGGGCCGAATGCGCCTGCGTTCCAGTTCGTGTCGCCCGAGGACATCGTGCTGATGAAACTGGTCTGGCGAAAGGACAGCCGCTCGCAGAAGCAGTGGGAAAACGCGCTCGGCGTTGTGCGGGTGCAAGGCGCGCGGCTCGACTGGAGCTATCTGTTTGGCCAAGCGGTCCAACTTGGCGTGATTGAGGACCTCAAGGTATTGCGCGACGAGGCGGGAGTCTAAGAGCGAAATGAGCGGTCCACGCGAACTGAAGATTCAGATCCAGAGCGCCGGCTCCCGGTCTGGACGAGAAGGGATTCCCGCCAAGACGGGTGCGCGCAGGGATTCGCGCACCAGCGGAAATGGGCAATCCAATTCGCAATCCGCCATCCGCAATTCGCAATGGCTGTCGGTCATCGGCGCCGCGCACAACAATCTGAAGAACATTGACGTGCACATTCCGCTGGGCCGCTTCGTGTGCATCACGGGCGTGAGTGGGTCGGGGAAGAGTTCACTGGTCAATGACATTCTGCGCGAGCAACTCGCGCACGATCTGAACGAGGTGGAGAATACACACCCCGGCAAGCACCAGACGACTCGCGGCCAGGAGCAGCTCGACAAGATCATCGACATCGATCAATCACCCATCGGACGGACGCCGCGCAGTAATCCAGCGACTTACATCAAGGTGTTCGACCTGATTCGCGACCTTTACGCGCAGCTTCCCGACAGCAAGGTGCGCGGCTACAAGCCGGGACGGTTCAGTTTCAACGTCCCGGCGGCGGGTGGAACGCCCGCCCCCCATCGCCGAGCGGCCGGCGGCGGGCGCTGCGAGGCCTGCGAGGGCAATGGTTCCACGCGCGTCGAGATGGATTTCCTGGCGGATGTGTGGGTGACGTGTCCAGTCTGTTCCGGCCGGCGGTTCAACCGCGAGACGCTGCAAGTCCTGTTCAAGACCAGGAGCATCGCCGACGTGCTCGACATGGATGTGCAGGAGGCACTCACCCACTTCGAGAACATCCCAAGAATCCGCGCGATGTTGCAGACGTTGCACGATGTCGGCTTGGACTACATCAAACTCGGGCAATCGTCGACGACACTCTCGGGCGGCGAGGCCCAGCGCATCAAGCTGGCGCGCGAGCTGGTCAAGAAATCGACCGGGCGGACGCTGTATACGCTCGACGAGCCGACCACCGGCCTGCATTTCGAGGATATTCGCCGGCTGCTGGCCGTGCTGCACGGGTTCGTTGACGTGGGCAATACCGTGGTGGTGATTGAGCATAATCTCGACGTGATCAAGACGGCCGACTGGATCATCGACTTGGGGCCTGAGGGCGGCGAGGCCGGCGGGTACATCGTCGCGGAAGGAACGCCGGAGGAGGTCGCAGCGGTTGAGAACAGCTTTACCGGGCAGGCGCTGCGTGCGGTTCTGGGATGGAATGGCAAACGTGTCGCGCAAAGGCGCAAAGGCGCAAAGAAACGCGCGTACGGCGCGAACGGGGAGGCGGTGCGCGAGATTACCGTGGTGGGCGCGCGGCAGCATAACCTCAAGGACATCACCGTTTCGATTCCGCGCGAGAAGACCACCGTGTGCTGCGGGCCGAGCGGGTCGGGCAAAAGCAGCTTCGCGCTGGACACGGTGTACACCGAAGGGCAGCGGCGCTATGTCGAGTCGCTGTCGGCCTACGCGCGGCAGTTTCTCGGGCAGCTTCAGAAGCCCAAGGTCGATCATGTCTACGGCCTGAGCCCGGCCATCAGCATCGAGCAGAAGGCTGCCAGCAAATCGCCGCGCTCCACCGTCGGGACCGTGACGGAAATCTACGACTATTTGCGCGTGCTGTGGGCGCGGATCGGGACCCCCTACTGCCCCACGTGCCGCGTGCCGGTGGGCTCGACCACGTCCGACGAGATGGTCGAGCGCATCCTGGCGCTGGGCGAGGGAATGAAAGCGCTCCTCTTGGCACCGATCGAGCGGGCCGGTTCCGAGACCTATGCCGAGCTGCTGGCGCGCGAGCGGGCCAACGGCTATCTGCGCGTGCGGATCGACGGCGAACTGCGCGATTTGGATCAGCAGGTCGCGATCGATCATCGCCGGCGGCACGAGGTAGACATCGTCGTGGATCGCATCAGCGTGAAGCGCTCGGCCGCGGGGCGGATTGCGGACAGCGTGGAACAGTGTCTGTCGGTTGGAAATGGCGTGATGAAGGTGACGCTGGCTGACCAGTCGGCATCCAAAGAGCTGCGCTTCTCGCAGCTTCACTCGTGTTCACAGTGCGGGACGAGCTACGAGGAGCTGACGCCCCACCACTTCTCGTTCAACAGCCGCCTGGGCTGGTGCGAGACGTGCGAAGGGCTGGGGATGCAGCGCGGGGCTGGGATGGCCACGGTGATTCAGCGGCCCGGCGCAGCGCTGCTGGACGGCGCGGTGGCCGGTTGGGACCAAGTGCGCGCGGACTCGCCGCTCGGCAAACTGATGACGTTGACTGCCGCGCGCCTCGGGATTGATCCGCATGCGCCGTGGCATACGTTGCCGGAACGAGCCAAGGTGGCGTTCCTGCACGGCACGAGTGCAGGCGAGACGCCCGCACCACAACACGGTGATAACTGGATCGAAGCCGGCTCGGTGGCGCCGGGGCTGCGCGTGCGCTGGAACGGCTACTTCCCGGCGGTCGATCGGGCTACACGCGTAAGCTGGCAATTTCGGCAGCGACTTGAAGACCTGGTGACCGACGTGCCCTGCCAGGCTTGCGATGGCAGCCGCCTGAAGCGCGAACCGCGCTGCGCGCGGATCGATGAGCGGACCTTGCCGGAGGTCTGCGCGCTGCCGCTGAATGAGGCGCTGGGGTTTTTCAAAGCACTCAAGCTGGATGCGCGGCGCAAGCGGATCGCCGGCGAGCTGCTGCACGAAGTACGCGCGCGGCTGACCTTCCTGGTCGACGTGGGTCTGGAATATCTCACGTTGGAGCGCTCCGCGCCGACGCTTTCGGGCGGCGAGTCGCAACGGATTCGGCTGGCGTCGCAGATCGGCAGCGGGTTGACGGGCGTGCTGTATGTGTTGGATGAGCCGACGATCGGATTGCATCCGCGCGACAATGGGCGGCTGATCAAGGCGCTGAACAAGCTGCGCGATTTAGGCAACACCCTGCTCATCGTCGAGCACGATCGGGAAGTGATTGGCAACGCGGATCATGTGCTGGATTTCGGGCCGGGCGCGGGGGCGGACGGCGGAAGGATTGTGGCGGCGGCCACGCCGCGAAAGCTGCGCGGCGCGAAGGAGTCGTTAACCGGCAAGTATCTGTCGGGACGCGCGGCGATCATCGTCCCCTCGAATCGGCGATCGATCGAGGCGCAAGGGTTCAGAGTTCAGGGTTCAGGGTTCAGCCATTCACGGGAAGGGATTCCCGCGGAAGTGGGTGCGAGAAGGGATTCTCGCACCAGCCGCCAGGCTCGGCAGGAGCCGCGCCCTCCCGGGCCTCGCGTTCCCGAGCCTCGCGCTCCCGATTGGTTGGTCGTACACGGCGCGCGGCAGAACAACCTGAAGGGCATCGATGTCGCGTTTCCGCTCGGGCGCTTCACGGTCGTGACGGGCGTTTCGGGCAGCGGCAAGAGTTCGCTGGTGAGCGATATCCTGTACAACGCGCTGGCCGCGCGAATCCATCGGGCGCGGCTGGTACCCGGCGCCCACGATCGCATCAGTGGGCTCGAGTTCGTCGACAAGGTGATCAATGTCGATCAGGAGCCGATCGGGAACACGCCCTCGAGCAATCCGGCCACGTATACGGGCGTGTTCGATCTCATGCGCGAGCTGTTCGCACGGCTGCCGGAAGCGAAGGTGCGCGGCTACACGGTCAACCGCTTCAGCTTCAACCGGCCGGGCGGGCGCTGCGAGGCCTGTGAGGGCAATGGTGAGCGCTGCATCGAGATGCACTTCCTGCCGGACGTGTGGATCACCTGCGAGGCCTGCGGGGGGACGCGCTACTTGCGCGAAACGCTGGAAGTGAAATACAAGGGCAAGAGCATCGCGGATATCCTGGCGCTGCGCGTCAGTGCGGCGCTGGAGCATTTCGCAAACGTGCCGAAGATTCGGCGCATGCTGCAGACGCTGGATGACGTCGGACTCGGATATCTGCCGCTGGGGCAGTCGGCCCCGACACTTTCAGGCGGCGAGGCGCAGCGCGTCAAGCTGGCGGCGGAACTGGGCCGGCCATCGACGGGCAAAACGGTCTACCTTCTGGACGAGCCCACCACCGGTCTGCACTTTGACGACCTGCGCAAGCTGCTCGCTGTGCTGCAACGCCTGGTCGATCTGGGCAACACGGTCATCTGCATCGAGCACAACCTCGATATCATCAAGAGCGCCGACTGGCTGATCGACCTGGGACCGGAAGCGGGTGACGGCGGCGGCGACATCGTAGCGGCCGGGACGCCGGAAGCAGTCGCCGCGTATGCGGCTTCGCACACCGGCCGGGCACTGGCACCGATTCTCACCGCCGGTCCGGTCCGCGAGCGCGCGGCGTTCGACCCGGCCAGCCAGATGCAGATCGAGGCGGAGTTGGCCGCTCCTCCGCGGCCGGAGCCCTCGGAAGCTTCGGGACGTCTGCCGTGGGAAACTGACGGCCGCCGCTGGCACACCATCGACCGCAAGACCAGCGCGGGCCAGGCGGTGAAGTGGAGCGGCGAGTTGCTGCGGCAGATCGTGCAAGCGGTCGAGCAACTCGGCGAATTCGCCCCGACGGACTGGCACCACCGCACGCGCATCGAGATCAAGGCTCCGGGCAGCACGACGCCGTGGTTCTGCCACATCTTGACCGGTTGGCGGTGGGTTTTTGATATGACGATCCGCGTGCCGGCGGGCACGTTTGACGAGGACGAGTTGACGCGGTCGCTGGGCATCAAAAACTTCGACGAGCGGACTGACCTACCAGTCTACGGCCAATGGTCGCGCGTCCGCGTGCGGCGCACGCGCGCGTTTGACGACGTCCGGCTGTTCATTTGCGACGATAAGGACATTCGCCCAGCGGCGTTCGACCGATTCCTGCGATCGGCCGCCCGTGCCTATTTCGCCGCGCTGGAGGCGCTGCGGTCTGATCCTGCCACGCTCGAACCGTGGAAAGTCGATGGACAGAAGTGGCACCTCGCGCAGAAATCGATCAACTCGCGCGCCACCAAGGGCTGGAAGCCGACGACCTTGCTGGAGATGATCGGGCGCGTGAAGAAGTGCTATCCGCAGGCTACCATCGACTGGAACCACAAGTCCTGCGTCACGATTCTGCACCCGGGAACCCATGAAACGCTGCTCAAAATGGTCACAAACGTGGCGAGCGAATTGCGCGTGGAGCTGTACACGCCGCTGGGTCTGCTGACTCCGACCCAGATCGACCGGCTGGGTCAGCGTTGCGCGAAACAGGCACGCTCGGGCGGTGAAGTCATTTCGTTCTGGATTCGGGAGTTGACCGACAACGATCCGCTGCAGCTCGCGGAAATTGTGAATAAGTGTGTGGCCGCAACCGATCGCGTGGAGGCGCAGGTGTCATGACAGGGATGGCGCGCCCCGCAAATCTGCGCATGTCGCGGCGAGCGCGGCGTAGGTGCGGGCGGCTTCTCAAGCCGCCGCTGCGCATCCCGACCCTGTTGGCCTGGGCCGACGCCTATCATCAACGAACAGGGCATTGGCCGCACCGCTCGTCGGGCGCGATTGCCGAGGCCCCTTGGGAATCGTGGCACGCCGTAGACAGCGCCTTGAAGAGCGGATGCCGGGGTATGCTGGGGGCCACATCCTCTCTGGCAAGCTTGCTGGCGGAGCAGCGCGGTGTCCGCAATCGCAAGCGGCTGCCACGTCTGAGCCACGAGCAGATTCTGACATGGGCCGATCGGCATCACGCGCGGACGGGGCGCTGGCCGACGCGTACGTCGGGACCGGTCACCGATGCGCCGGGCGAGCACTGGCGCGCCGTCGCCGTGGCCATGACGCAGGGAATTCGCGGATTAGTGAGCAGGACTTCTCTGGCTCAGCTCCTGGACGCGCAGCGCGGCGTGCGAAATGAAAAATCACTTCCACCGCTGCGCATCAGGACCATCCTCGCGTGGGCCGACGCCCATCACCGGCGCACGGGTCAGTGGCCGACGCTGAAGGCCGGAGTCATCCAGGGGGCTGATGGCCAAACCTGGAGCGGGGTGGATAGTGCCTTACGTGGCGCGGAGCGCGGTGTGCGCCGCCGCGCGTCTCTGGCGCAGCTTCTCGCCAGGCATCGCGGCCTGCGCAATCCCAAGGGCCTTGGTCCTCTGACGGAGGCACAGATTCTCGAGTGGGCCGACGCCTACCATCGGCGGACCGGACGTTGGCCCCAGGTGGCCTCCGGGCTGATCGCTGCCGCCGGCGGCCAGACCTGGACGGGCGTCGAAGTCGCGCTACAACATGGAAAGCGCGGGCTGCCGGGCAAATCTTCGCTCGCGCGCCTGCTGGCTGCGCGGCGTGGCGTGCCGATCCGCGGCCGCCTGCGGGAAGACGAAAAGCAGAACACGGGAACATGCCTCCGCTGATACCCAACCGGCTGCTGTTTGATTTCGAATTCCCGCTGCGCTACCGCAGCGCGCCGCCGGAATTTGATCCGGAGCTGTCGAATTGGGATACGGCCCTGCTGCTGCCGGCGCTGTGTGAGCTGGATGGTCAGCGGCCGTTCGCGCCGGTGTATGCGTGCTGGAATGAAAGTGGGCTGCATGTCGCCACGCGCGTCACGGATAAGCGCTCGCCCTTGCACTGCGATCCGGCCGTCTTCTGGCGCAGCGACAACCTGCGGCTGTGCACCGACATGCGCGACGCGCGGAACATCAAGCGTGCTTCGCGCTTCTGTCAGCAGTTTTATCTGATGCCGACCGGCGGCGGGCGCGGCGGGCGGGAGCCGGTTGGCGGGTCAGCCAAGCTCCAGCGGGCGCGCGAGGACGCGCCCAGCGTTCTGCCGGGCGCGCTCCATGTCCAGGCGGACGTGACGAAAACAGGATATACCCTGCAGGCGCACCTCGCGGCGACGGCGCTGCACGGCTTCGATCCGGGCGAGCACCCGCGCATCGGGTTGTACTACATGCTCGAGGACCGCGATCAGGGGCAACAGTATCTCACCGTGGGCGACGATTTGTACTGGTTCGTCGATCCCTCGACCTGGGCAACGGCCGTGCTGACACGCGAGTCCAGCTAAGTAGCATTCGCTGATTCGCGGACCAAATTCGCTAGGGAACCGCCATAGCGCCCTTTACAACCGCCAAGACGCCAAGGTCGCCAAGTCAATGGGTCCGCTTCGCGGACCTTTTCGCTCTTTCTATCTTGGCGTCCTTGGCGTCTCGGCGGTTGTATCTATCTAGCGTCTTGGCGGTCGTGAGCGCGAGCGCGGTACGCACCACCAACGCCACCTATTGCCAGCCGCCGCTGGTCGGGGTAGGTTGAGGGCACGAGTGGAGGACCGTCGATGTATACTATCGGGCTCGTGTTTGCCAAGCTGTTCCCAGCGGCCGTGAGCGTGGCCGCGATTGATGCTGCCGGCTACCTGAACGGCATCGAGTTCCGCTCGCTGCTGGCGAGCTTCCTCAGCGCGCTCCTGGTGGCGATCGGCGACTTGTTTCTGAAAATGCAGGGGGCGGCGTAGCACCCGGCCTGTTCGGGCTCAAAACAGGCTCGAAAATCGCTTGACGCTGCGCCGGCGTCGTGTATATTTTAGCGTGCATTCGGCCGCACTCACGACAGGCCGAACCGGGATCGGCGGGTACGGTCGGTTCAGTCACGCACAGACGGCTCTGAGCAGATGACGCCAGAATCATGTTAGCTCGCGTTTCGGTTGACAGGTCGCCGCGCCCTGGCCGAAGGGCTCATGGGCGTCACCCTTCGCTTGGTGCCGTTTTGTCTTTTGA
>DASXUA010000657.1:0-3712 GCA_036505095.1 Phycisphaerae bacterium | reverse complement strand
GCACGCTGGATGTGAACCTGCGCGAGATTGCGCGCGTCAAGCGCGATTTCCAGGATCGGGCACTGTTCGTTTCGCTGATGGTCGAGTCGAAGCGCGAGACCTGGCACGACATCGTCAAGCGTACCGAGGATGCCGGCGCTGACGGGCTCGAGCTGAACTTCGGCTGCCCGCATGGCATGAGCGAGCGCGGCATGGGCAGCGCCGTCGGGCAGGTTCCCGATTACACCTGCATGATCGTCGAGTGGGTCAAAGAGATCGCGCGCACGCCGGTCATGGTCAAGCTCACTCCGAACATCAGCGACATCCGCGCCATCGGTCGGGCGGCCAAGCGCGGCGGCGCCGACGCAGTCTCGCTGATCAACACGCTCAACTCGATCATGGGCATCGATCTGAACACGCTGGCGCCCAAGCCGCAGGTGGCCGGCTTCGGCTCGCACGGCGGCTATTGCGGCCCGGCCGTCAAGCCCATCGCGCTGCACATGGTCTCGCAAATCGCCACCGACCCCGAAATCAACTCCCCCTCTCCCTCTAAGGGAGAGGGCAGGGGTGAGGGTGACGGATTCCCCATCAGCGGCATTGGCGGCATCCAGGCCTGGCAGGACGCGGTCGAGCACATGCTGCTCGGCGCCATGTCGGTCCAAGTCTGCACGGCCGTCATGCACTATGGCTTCCGCATCGTCCAGCAGTTTATCGACGGGATGACCAACTGGATGCGCGAGAAAGGCTACCGTACGCCGCGCGATTTCATCGGCGCCTCAGCGAACCGCATTGTCGATTGGAGCGATCTCGATCTGAATTACAAGGTGGTGGCCGAGATCGACCAAGCCAAGTGCATCAACTGTGGCCTCTGCTACATCGCCTGCGAGGACGGCTGCCACCAATCCATCATTCGCACGCAAGTCCCGGAGGCCGAATTCCTCAAGCGCAGTGGGAGCAACGGCGACCGTAGCTTCATCAGCGGCACGCGCCAGTACATCTACGGCGCCGGTGCCGGCTACGTGAACGTGTACACGATTAATCAGCAGACCTGCGTCGGCTGCAACATGTGCTCGCTGGTCTGCCCGGTCGACGGCTGCATCACGATGAAACCCGTCGACAGCGGCAAGCCGAAGATGAGCTGGCGCGAATACCAGAAACGCCTGGGGTCCGGCGAGGTCGAACCCATCCAGCCGCCGCAACACGTGTAACCGGTCAAGAGGCCTTGATCGGCAGCGCTCAAATCGTCCGAGATGCGCTACGATTGGCGCGACCCGTCACGCGCCGCCAGCGCTGAGTGCATTCCCGCAGGCTAGTCCAGTAGGCCAGTTTCTCCTTGCGGATCTGGCTGGGGTGAAAACGCATGGCCACGTGGAACGCCTCGGGCGACATCGCGGCCAGCTTTGACCGCTGCCCGATGTACTGCTGAATCACGTCCGCCAGCGCGCCCGGATCGCCTGGGGGCACCAGTTGCGCAGGCCCGACGACGTCGGGCATGCCGCCCACGGTCGTGGAGATCACCGGCAGCCCGCGCGCCATGGCCTCCAGCGGTGCCCGCGGCATCCCCTCCGTCAGCGACGGCAGCACGTACAGATCCGCGTGATCGAGCCGCGCGAACAGCTCCGGCCCCCACGGGATCAATCCCACAAAGCGGATGCGATCGGCAAGACCATACTGCACCACCAGTTCGCGCAGCTTCTCCAATTCCGGACCGCCACCGACCGCTTCCAGCGTCCAACGCCGCTCGCCGGATTCGTGCAGGATCTTCAGGGCCTCAAGCAACTCGCGATAGCCTTTCTCGGGGCTCATCCGCCCGACCGACACCAGGCGCAGCGGATCCGCGCAGAATGTCTCTGCGCCGCGCGGACCCGTGAGCACGCCGTCGGCCAGTTCCACCTCGGCAAACACGTAGCGTGGTGCGCCGCGCGGCGGCGGATAGGCCGCGTGCAGACTGTGGGACCAGTAGTGCACGCAAGCCGCCCCCTGCACTTGCCGGCATCCCAGCCAGTGCGTGAACTGCGCCACGCGCGACGCCAGTCCGAATCTCTGCAGGTTGGGCAGCAGCGCCACGGTGAAGCCCTCGTGGCCCATCACCGTCCGGGCATAGGGACGGCGCAGCAGCGTCAGCCAGATCCACGCAAACGCGGCCAGCGTGCTGCCCTTCAGCAGGTAGAAATCGCCCGCGGCGAGCCCGGCCCGCGCCCGCGCCAGGTTGCGCGGCAGGTGGGTCAGGTTCTCCCAGAAGCCGGCGTACTCCGGGATCGGAATGAACTGCACGCCCGGACCATCTGCTCGGTTCCATCGCGGATCGACTTGCGCGCGCTGCGCGACGCGCGCTACCAGTCGCACCTCGTCGAAGGCCTCCAGATACTGTTTCCAGTACGTGTAGGGCAGCGCGAGCGTTCCGAACACACCCGCGGGTGTTGCAACGTAGTGATCGTCCAGGAACACGACCAGCGTGCGCCGGCGGTGCACGATGTTGACCTCCAACGGGATGGTCGCAGCAAGGGCCCGACGTCTGTCGCTGCCCGCCTTACGCGGGCGGACGGTCCGCCCAACCAAGGGGGGTATCGGACAATCTACCGGACCCGGAGGTGAATCGCACGCCGGGCGCTACGGTCCGGGAATGCTACGGCGCCGGTTCGCGGGCCGGCTCGCCAAGGTCACGCAAGCTACCGCGGGCCCGCGCGCTGGGTGCTGGCGACTCGCGCGCAGCAGCGCCGCGGCGCGTCTGCTCTTCGCTGCTCAGCAGCCCCACCACCAGCACGCGAAACGCATCGGTCATCGGCGGCGCCTTGCCCGTGAATTTCTGCCAGGCCAGATTGGCTTCCTGCGCGGCGAACTCATATTCCTGCGTGGCCTCGACGGCGTAGATGCACTTGGCTTCTCGCAGCGCGTCGCGATACTTCTCGTGAATCTGATCGACGCGCCGCCCCGTCCACCAGGCTTTGAAGAACGAGCCGATGAGCGCGGAGGCCAGCGCCGTGGCGATCGAGGCATAGCGCGGGTCCAGCCCCGGCGCGCCGCTTTCCAGCGCCTTGAGGCTAAACATGGCATTGACGATTGCGTAGGCAAAACCTCCCAACACCAGAAGCTGCACGCCACCTTTCAGGACGCCGGTGGTCCGCTGGGTCTGGACGATGCGCTTGAAATTGAACTCACGCTCGTCCTCGGCCGTGTTGATACGTGCCGCGCGCTCCTGTTGCCGGCGTGTCAGGCCAGCCGCGAAGCTGACGGCCGCCATGAGCAACTCGTCCAGATATTGGCGATCGCGGCTGCCGAGCGGAAACACCTCCACCGACGACGTGAATTCATCGGCCGCCTTGCGGGCCGCCACGCGCACCGTCGGACCCAGCGCGTCGTTATCCGCGGCCACCATGCTGAACCCGGCCATGATGGCCTCGCCCGGACCGATGTCCGTGGCGGAGAGCTCGCGAATCTCAGCTTGCGAAGTTTCCATAATCAGCCGGCGCCGTTCAGAACCGCGACCGTGAGGGTGCGCACGGCGCGCTGCGCACGCGAACCACCGTCGTTTCTGGCCAGGAACGCTCGCTTACGCTCGCGGTTCTGAACTGGGCTCGCTAGTGCATATCATCGGCCCCGGCGTGATCGCCGACATCGGCCGTATCGGATGAACCGTCGTCCGTCGTGACCTCCAACGATTCGAGAATCTTTTCGATTTTGCGCTTCTTCAGCGGCAGCAGCGGCACCTGCTCGGTCTTGAGGATCAGTTTGC
>DASXUA010000656.1:0-6439 GCA_036505095.1 Phycisphaerae bacterium | reverse complement strand
ACGCCGCGGAGTGTACCTTGGCGGCTCTTCAAATGCAGTCGGAAATCGAGCGTCTCGTTGATGGCCCCAGCCAGCGTGACGCGCCCTTGCAAGGCGTCGAAAATCCCGTCGGCCGCGTCCTCCAGCGCAGCCGATTCAGGGATCCGAATCCGATCGGACGCCCAGACATCCAGCGAGACGCTGCGCCGCGGAGAACACCCCACGGGACCCGCGACAAAGATCGGGCACAGCAGCATCGCCGTTCTTCTTACTTGACGAGTACCAGCAGTAGGGCGAAGGCTTCTTCTCACTCGAGGTGGGCCTCGTTGGGCGGGCAAGGGTAGAATCCCCGGCCGGACGCCCGGTCCGGGTCTGCGATCATGATATGTCCGAACCTGCGCAGAAAAAAGATCGACGCGCGCTGCGCGCCAGAGTAGACTCAGAGCGGCAAAGGAGGGCCAAACTATGACAGGGACGTTCCAGCTCGTGAAGAACTCATTGCGACACCTGTTCAGCGCCGCCAACCGCCGCCAGGGCGAACAATATGTCCGTGAAGGGCGCGTGAAGCTCGCACCGGTTGACAAGACCGGCTGCCTGGTCGCGGAGGTGAAGGGCCAGGGCGGCCGGACCTACGAAGTCAATTTCTATCCGGATTTTGACGAACCGGATATCCTTTGCACTTGCAATGACGAATCGTGGGACGGGTATTGCGCGCACGGCTGGGCGACGGTGCTGGCGATTGAGTCGGATGCCTCCATCCGCAGCGGGATCGAACTGGGCCTGAGCGCCATCAAGGGACTGACTCCAGCGAAGGCGCCTGTGCCAACCAAAGCTCCTCGGCGGGCGACCATCCCGTATGCCAGCATCTCGATGCCAACCGGCACGTTTCGAGTGCCGTTTCCAGGGTTCGGGTCGGCCGACCGTTTCAGTCAGTTGCAGCCGCCCTCACGCCCTCAGGCCGGACCGCGCTGGCAGGACATCATCGAGACGCTGCAGCGCAACGGCTCCGGTGAGTCGCCGGGCGCCGCCAATGCACCGACCGAGGTGCTGCCGTATTACGTGCTGGAGATCCCGGCCATTCGTGCCAACGGACAGATGCAGTTATTCACCGGACAGCGCGCCTTGCGCAAGAACGGCAAGCTTGGCCGGATCAAGGCGCTGTCCTACACGCCCGCTCATCTGCCGCAGGTCGCGCATTCAGCCGATAGGCTGATTACGCTCACGCTGGCCGGCGCGCAGCCCAAAAATACTTCCAGTTATTACAGCTATTACGGCTACGTCGATTCCTACGGTCGTCGCAGCCGCTGGGTGCTCGAGCCAGAAGTCGTGCGCGCGCTGCTCCCGGCGCTGTTCGAGACGGGGCGCTTCCTGTACCGCGAATCTGAGGGTCAGGAACCCGTGCCGCTGCGCCGCGACGAGGGCGCGGCGTGGCAACTCGTCCTAAGAGTGCGCCAGGCCGATCGCGGCAGCTCGGAGGTGAGCTTCACGCTAGCCCGCGGCGCCGAACAGCGACCGCTGAAAGACACGCGCCTGATCATGGCGGGCGAGCCGGGGCTGTGCCTGCTCGATGGGGCATTGGCGGACCTTGAATTGTTTGGTTGCCCGTGCGCCATGATAGGCGATATCGGCGAGGACCCGCTGCGGATTCCGTTGGGGCAGACGGAGCGGTTCGTCAAGGAGCTGTCGAGCCTTCCGGCCGCGCCGCGCCTTGATCTGCCGCAGCCCTGGTCGTTGGACGTCGTGAGCGACGTCCAGCCGGCCGGTCAACTCGAACTGTCCACGAGCCCGGACCTGATCTTCGCACAAGTCTCCTACCGATACGGCGGAACCGTCGTTCCCGGCATGCGCCCCGGCGCTACGGTGATCGACGCGACGGCCAGACGGCAGCTCGTGCGCAACCGAAAGGCCGAGGCGGCGCTCGACGAGCGGCTGGCCGCGGCCGGTTTTGATCGCGCACTGGACGGCCGGTTTGCGATTTCGGCCAAAAAGCTGCTGGACGCGGTGCGCTGCCTGGCGGCCGAGGGCTGGACGATTCTGGCGGACGGGCGCCGCTTCCGGCAGGCTGGCGAGATCGACATTCAGGTATCCAGCGGCATCGACTGGTTCGATGTCGATGCGAAGGTGGACTTCGACGGCATCAGTGCGTCGCTGCCGGCGCTGCTGGCCGCCGTCCGTTCGGGCGAGCGTTACGTGCGGCTTGACGACGGCTCGGTCGGCATGCTGCCGGAGGAATGGCTGGCGCGAAATGGACTGCTGCTCGGCTTCGGGCGCGTCGAGGGCGACCGGCTGCGCTTCTCGCGAACTCAAGCCTTCCTTCTGGATCAGATGCTTGCGCAGCAGTCGCGCGTGCAGTTTGATCCGGCATTCGGGGAGCTGCGCGATAAGTTGCGGGCGTTCGAGGGCGTGCCGCCGTGCGCGGCCCCGCCCACTTTTGTCGGTCAGCTTCGCCCCTATCAGCAGCACGGCCTCGGTTGGCTGAACTTCCTTGACGAATTCGGCTGGGGCGGCTGCCTGGCCGATGATATGGGTCTGGGCAAGACCGTACAGCTTCTGGCGTGGCTGGCCGCACGGAAGGGTTCAGGGTTCAGGGTTCAGGATTCAGCAGCGAATGCGGGCGAGAACAGCGCGCAACTGCCTTCGTTGGCGGTTGTGCCGCGCTCGGTGGTGTTCAATTGGGTCGATGAGGCGCGGCGCTTTACTCCCGAGCTGCGGGTGCTGACTTATCACGGCACGGGCCGGCACGCCCATCTGCCCAAACTGGACGATTACGATCTGGTCATTACGACTTACCAGACCCTGCGGCGCGACGTGACCAAGTTCACGGAGCGCATGTTCGACTGCGTCATCCTCGACGAGGCGCAGGCGGTCAAGAATGCCAAGGCGCAATCGGCCAAAGCCGTGCGGCTGCTTCAGGCACGGCGGCGGCTGGCGCTGACCGGCACGCCGGTCGAGAACCGGCTGGCCGATTTGTGGTCACTGTTCGATTTCCTGAATCCCGGAATGCTCGGGGCGGTCGGCGCCTTCCAGACAGCCTTTGTCGGCGGCAACGGTGCGTCGGGTGAAAATCGCGACATGCTGCGGCGCGCCTTGCGGCCGTTCTTGCTGCGGAGGACCAAAGAGGCGGTTGCCCCGGAGCTGCCGCCGAAGACGGAGGAGACCGTCTATTGTGAAATGACGGCTGACCAGGCCAAGCGTTACGCCGAGCTGCGCGACTTCTATCGCGCTATCGTCTTGGGAAAGGTCAAGGAGCTGGGCCTGGCGCGGGCCAAGATTCACGTTCTGGAAGCGCTGCTGCGGCTCCGTCAGGCGGCGATTCATCCGGCACTGCTCGACGAAAAGATCGCCATCGATGAATCCGGCAAGGTCGAGGCCCTGCTGCCGATGATCGAGGAAGTCATCGAAGGCGGTCACAAGGCGCTGGTGTTCTCGCAATTCACGAGCTTCCTGGCGATCCTGCGCAAGCTGCTCGACAAGCAGCGTGTGACGTACGAATATCTCGACGGCGCGACGCGCGATCGGCGCGAGCGCGTCGAGCGCTTCCAGACCGACGCGGCTTGCCCACTCTTCTTGATCAGCCTGAAGGCCGGTGGCTTGGGCCTGAACCTGACGGCCGCGGATTACGTGTTCATTCTCGATCCGTGGTGGAACCCGGCCGTCGAGGCGCAGGCCGTTGATCGTGCGCACCGCATCGGGCAGGACAAGCACGTCATTGCTTATCGCCTGATCGCGCGCGGCACGGTCGAGGAGAAAATCCTCGACCTGCAGAACCGCAAACGCGACCTGGCCGCGTCGATCATCACCGAGGCGAACAGTCTCATTTCCGAATTGACGCGCGAGGACCTGGAAGTGCTGCTGTCATAGAGCGTGCATTTGCCATGAGCAGTCATGGTGGCTATGCTATGGCAAAAGGTGATGTCGGAAACTTCGGATGCCTCGCACCAAATCGCTATCATCGACAGCACGTCGCCCCCGCCCGAAGCCTCGCAGCGGCGCTGCGCCGCGATCGCCGGCCCCCGCCATCCGGCAACCGGCCAACGTACGAGTTTACAGGCGCTGGCTTCGCCAGCACACGGCCCGCGATGGCCAGTACGTCATCGTTTGCGGGCGCGAAGTCGCGGGGCCTTTTGACAGTTTTGAGGAAGCCTTGGACGCCGGCCCCGCACTATTCGGCCACCAGCAGCGACATCTTTTCCAGATTGGCGCACCCGACCCACCGATCGGTGATATGTTTTGACCGCGCGCCACGTTTAGCCGCAACCCCGCGGCGAGTGCGCTGGGCCACCGGGCGTATCCCGCGTTGAAAAAACATTCTCGCCACAGCGCTGCTCCGGGTGGGAACGGTTCGCAATTGACGGGGGCTCGGCGCTCTGCTATTAACAGACTGTCGCTGGGAGTGGTCCGCTTGGGGCGGATCTGAGATTACATCCCTCGAACCTGATCAGGGGCGGCGGCCCGACCTCCCTCTCCCTTATAGGGAGAGGGCCGGGGTGAGGGTCGCCGGCCGGAACCTGCGTAGGGAAGCGATTGCATGTCGGTTTCTTCAGTCCATAACGCGTACCAGGAGCGAAAGCCATGATCAAACTGCGCACGATCCGTGAGCTGCTGCGCTACAGCGACTGGGCCAACCAGCAGATTCTTTCGCGCGCGGCAGCGTTTGCTGACGAACAACTCGATCGGGCTTTCGAGATGGGCATGGGTTCGCTGCGGCGCACGTTGCTGCATATCCACAACGGCGAGCACGTCTGGCTGGAGCGCCTAAGTGGAAGGGTCGAAACGCCCTGGCCGTCGGAAGACGAGCGCGCGTCGGTGGGTGGGATCGAGGAGCGCTTCCGCGCCCTGTGGACCCGCCGCGACGCTCATCTCGTTAATCTGGACAACGATAGCCTATCCGGCGAGCAGACTTACCGCGACTCGCGCGGCGGTCTGTTTCGCACGACGCGCGGCGCGATGCTGCTGCAGATGTGCACGCACTCGACGCACCACCGCGCGCAGGCGCTGAACATGCTGCGGCATTCGGGTGCGACGCTGCCCAAGCCGGGAGCGGACTACATCTTCATGCGGCTGGAGCGCCCGAGCGATCCGCCGCCAGAGTTCGATTTGGACACGATCCGGGCTTTCTTCGAATATGGCGATTGGGCCCAGTCGCGCGTCTTGGCGGCGGCCGAGGCGCTGGCGGACGAGCAACTCGATCGTCCATTCGAAATCGGCGTCGGTTCGCTGAGGAAAACGGTGCTGCACATCCGCTTCGCCGAGCAATGGTGGCTGGAGAACTGGACGGTCGGGCCGGGCAAGCACTTCCCCGAGTTGCCGCTGAGCACTTCCGTGCCCGAAACGCGGCGCCTGTTCCAGGAGACCGCTGCGCGGCGAAACGAGTTTATCGCGAAACTCAGCGAGGACGGACTGGAGCGGATCGTGGAGGCCCATCCGCGGCCGGATGTCGTGCGCAGGTTTCCCCTGGGCGTCACGCTGCTGCAACTCTGCAACCACGGCGTGCATCACCGAGCGCAGGCCGTGAACATGCTCCGCCGCGTGGGCGCAGCGGCTCCCGAGCTAGACTACATGATGTCGGTGCGCCGGCCGGCGTGAGGCAACGAACCTGAACGAGGTAATGCATGACTGCGCCGCCTGATCTGTTGCCCATTCTGTTTGGCCACAATCTGTGGGCCACGCGGCTGCTGCTCGAGCGAAGCCGCGAGCTGTCGGAAGAGCAGTTCCACCGACGCTTCGAGATCGGGCCGGGCAGTATTCACGACACGCTGCGGCATATCGTGGGGGCGATGCTCCGCTGGGCCGATCGAATCGGCGGGCGGACTGTTCGGCCGTCGATTGAGAAGAATGGGCGTGCATACAGCGTTGATGAGGTGGCGGCGCTGCTGGTGCAGGGCGACGCGGAGTTGCGCGCCGTGGGTGACAAGCTGACTGCCGAAGATCGCTGGACCGAGATCATGGAATTTGCGGTGCCCGAGGGAACGTGGCGCTTCACGCGTGCGGCGGCGATGGCGCACGTGTTGGCGCACGGCGTTCACCACCGCGCGCAGGTTCTCAACATGCGCCGCCAGCTCGGATTGCCGCCGCTGGGATACGATCTGGATGTCGTCGAATGGGAATGCGTCGAGACGGGGCAGATGCCATTGGAGTGACATGACGCGTTTCGTTCCCGCTGCCTCCCAAGTCGCAGACTCGCCGTGGAGAGGAGAGGGCCGGGGTGAGAGTGCTGACGATTGAATAGCGAATGGTCGCGATGAAGGACATCCGAAAGTTCGCCGACGCGATCGCGCGGGAGTTTAGACCGCGGCGGATCATCCTGTTCGGTTCGTATGCCTACGGCCGGCCAACGGAGGACTCCGATGTGGACCTGCTGGTCGTGATTCCCTGCAAGGACTAACTACACCGACGGGAGACGCGTGGTTCATCATGGATGCCGTCGAGAAAGGCCGCCTGCTGTATGAGAGGCGGCACT
>DASXUA010000655.1:0-5739 GCA_036505095.1 Phycisphaerae bacterium | reverse complement strand
TTCGGCACCTCCGCCGCGGGCCACAAGGTGCCGCTCAGCGCGTCGGGTTCAGGCCAGTTCATGGATGACCACAATCGCCTGGTCAGCGCCGCTGCTGTGCTGCCGCTGCCGAATCAGAGCCACCCGCGCTGGCGATTATTGATCGCCGAGCCGGCGTCGGTGCTGACCGCTGGCATGAATGATTTCCGACGCGCGTTTCTGGGCGTGCTGGGCGGCGCGCTGCTGGGAGCGACCTTGCTGAGCATCTGGCTGGCGCGGCAGTATACGCGCCCGTTGCGCGAGCTGTACGACGCAAGCCAGCGCATCGGCCGTGGCGACTTCGCCGTACGTCTGACCGACACGACGGGCGACGAGATCGGCGCACTGGCCGAGCAGGTCGGCATTATGGCGGGACAGCTCCGGGCGGCGCATGAGGAGTTCGAACGGCGCTTGCAGGAGAAGACCGAGCAGCTCGTGCATGCCGAGCGGCTTTCGACGATCGGCAGAACGGCCGCGGCCGTGGCGCACGAGATTAACAACCCCTCGGGGATCATCTCGCTTTATGCCCAGATGCTCACCGAGGCGGCCCGGAATGGCGCTGCCGATGCCGCCCATCTCGATAAGTTGCGCGTGATTGAGGAGAAAGCCCGCGAGATTTCGCGCATTGTCGGCGAGTTGCTCGATTACGCCCGCAAGCCGGCCCCCCGGCTGGAATGGGTGGACAGTGCGCGGCTGTTGCAGCAGGCACTGGTCGAAGCGATCGCCGCCGGAAAAGGCGCGTCCGACGCGCCGCATCTCCGCAGCGAGATTGACGTCCAGCCGGGCGCCGAGCGCGTGCACGCCGATCCGCATCAGATCCTGCGTGTGCTTCGCAACCTGATTCACAACTCCCACCAGGCCATGCCAGCGGGTGGGCGGCTGACGCTGCGCTGCCGCATGGACGGCGCTCACCGCCTGGCCATCGAAGTGCGCGACAGTGGAAGCGGCATGAGCCCGGAGCAGCGGACGCACTTGTTCGAGCCGTTCTACACGACCAAACGCTTTGGTGCCGGGACGGGCTTGGGCCTGGCGATCAGCAAAGAGATCGTCGAGCGGCACGGCGGGGAGATTCAGGTCCAGTCTACGGTGGGCGCGGGGACCACGGTGACCGTCTGGTTGCCTCAAGGAACCGCTTGCGATGAGTGATGCAGTGGCGGGACGAAGCGCGCGTGAAATGGTGAAACCGCGAACATCCGCGTCGATTCTCATCGTGGACGACGAGGCGGCCATGCGCGAAGGTCTGGCCGAGTGCCTGCGGCCCGACGGCTATGACGTGCACACCTGCGGCGACGTTGCCAGCGCCCAGAAGCTCCTCGGCGAGCGGGTCTTCGATCTGGTCATCACCGACCTGGTCATGGAGCCGCGCGATGGCATGGAACTGCTCGAATGGGTTCAGGAGCGCCGCCCCGAAACGGCGGTGATCATGATCACTGGCTACTCGACGGTGGCGACGGCGGTCGAGGCGATGCGCAAGGGTGCGTTCGACTATATCGCCAAGCCCTTCCGGCTGGATGAAGTGCGCATGACCGTGGAGCGCGCTGTGCAGACAACCGGGCTGCAGCGCGAGAACCGGCAGCTCCGCCGGCAACTCGACGCGGTGCAGCCGCAGGGCCGCCTCATCGGCGAGTCGGCCGTCATGCGCTCGCTGCTGGCGCTGGTCGATCAGGTGGCCGCCAGCGATGTCCCGGTCCTGATCACCGGTGAGACCGGGACGGGTAAAGAACTCTTGGCCCGTGAGCTTCATCGGCGCAGCCAGCGCGTCGATCGCCCGTTCCTGACCGTCAACTGCGCGGCTCTGCCCGAAACGCTGCTGGAGAGCGAGCTGTTCGGACACGTCAAAGGCGCGTTCACCGGGGCGGCCGCGGAGCGCGAGGGGCTCTTCCAGGCCGCCCACGGCGGGACGCTATTCCTGGACGAAATCGGCGATATCAGCCCGCCGGCGCAGGCGCGCCTGCTGCGGGTGCTGCAGGACGGCGAGATTCGGCGGATCGGCGAGAACACCGCCCGCTACGTCGATGTGCGCATCATCGCGGCCACCAATCAAAATCTTGCCGAACGCATCCGCGCGAAGAGCTTTCGCGAGGATCTGTATTTCCGGCTGAACGTGGTCACGCTCTCGCCGCCGCCGCTGAGGGAGCGGCGCGAAGACGTCCCGCTGCTGGCCGAGCAGTTTCTGGAATCCTGCCGTCACGAGCGGGGTCTGAGTTCGATGAGCATCAGCCCGGAGGCGCTGGCGGCGCTGAAATCCTACGACTGGCCAGGGAACGTGCGCGAGCTGGAAAATGTGATGCGCCGCGCGGCCGTGATCTGCCAGCATCCGACCGTGGGAGTCGCGGACCTCCCACCGGAATTGCGCAGCGGCGCGCGGCGCTTGCCCGAGAACGAAAAGAGCCTGGAAGCGGCCGAGCAGCGGCACATCGTTGAGGTTCTGCGGGCCACCCAGGGCAACCTCACGCACGCGGCCCGGATGCTGGGGATTTCGCGGCCAACGTTGCGCGCGAAGATCAAGAACTACGGAATTGACCGGCATTTCTCTGAATAGTCCGCCGCCCGGCGAATATTTGCGGGATCCCCGCGAATTCAGAACAGTCCGAAAGCGCTGCGCCACATTTAGCCGCCGGGCCGCAAGCCCGCGCTGACGTGCGCGACTGGCGCTTGCACAAGTTGACGGCCGTTCGCGAGTGGGCCTGCGACCACGCGGTTTTAACGTGGCACCAACTCAATCCAGAACGCCAACAGAGGAGGCACGAGGATGATTCGGTACGGATGGATGGCATGCGGACTGGCGGCGGCGGGGTGCATTCTACCGGGTTTGGTGTGGGCGGCGCCGGCCGAAAGGGAATCGGCGCAGGAAAAGTTCTACCGTGCCTACTATCTCGAGCAGCAGCAATCGGACTCCGCGGCCGCGGAGAAGCTCTACCGCGAGATCGTGGATGACCGCGCGGCTGACGAAAAGCTGCGGACTGAAGCCCGGACGCGGCTCACCGCAATTCAGGAAGAGCAGGCCACGACCGACTTCGCGCGACTCATGCCGCCGGATGCGTGGGCGTACCTGGAGATCAATCGGCCAGGCGAACGCCTGCTGAAGCTCATCAAGCAGCTCGGCCTGCTGTCGGATGAAAACGCCGTGGCCGCCGAGGGCAGCCAACGCTTCGCCATCAGCCCGGTGCTCATCCGCGAGACGCTGGGGATCCGCGGCGCCGCGCTGGCGGTCACCGGTTTCGATTTTACAACGCAGACGCCGTCGGGCGTGCTGGTGTTTCATCCGGGCAACGTGGAGGTGATCCGCGGATTGATCGAAACGGGCCTGCCCGTCGCGGCGCAAGCGGTCAAGCCGATCGAAGGCTATCCAACGTATGAAATCGAAGGCAAGGTGACCGTGACGCTGGCGCCGAAGCTGGTGATCGCCAGCACGCAACGGCCGCAGATCGTGTCCGTTCTGCGCCGGCTCAAGGGCGAAGACACCAATTCGCTGGCGAACAGCGAGGCGCTGGCCGAGGCGCTCAAGAGCCGCACGGACGCGGTGCTGTTCTTCGCGATCAATGCGAAACAGGTGATGCCACTGGTGAATGGGGCCATCGGCGTAGCCGGCGCACAGAATCGTGACGCGGCGCTGGCGCAGGCGGTGCTGGACCTGAACAGTCTCCGCGCCTTGACCGGGCGGATTGGGATTGGCGAAGATGGGCTAGCGATCGATTTGGCCGTGCGGATGGATAAGGGGCATCACAGCCTGGTCTTCAATCTGCTGCGGACGCCGCCGATCGATCGCCAGACGCTCAAGTGCGTGCCCGCAGGCGCCGCCGGATTCCTGGCCGCCGCGCTGAACGAACCCGCGTCGCGCTATCGCGAGAAGTCGGCCGAGACCAACGACACAGTCGCGGTGACCGGCCTGGATGTGGGACGCGAAATTTTCGCGAACATCGTCAGCTTCGCGGTGTTCGCGCTCCCGCCGAGCGAGAGTGCAGATCGCGGGCCATTGCCCATTCCGGACGTGGCCGCAGTCATCACCGTGAATGATCCGGCGAAGACCAAGGCCCTCTGGACGCAAGCTCTGGGTCTGGCCAGCTTGGCCAGCGGCGCGGCGGTCGTCGAGGGGCAGCCGACCGAGATCGAGGGTACGACGGTTCGCCTGTATCAGTTCGAGGGCGGCGTCACGGTGTATCTCGCGACCATCGGAAATGACGCGCTGATTTCCCCCAGCCGCGCCGCCATCGCGCGGGCGATTGTCGCCAAACGCAGCAGCCAGTCGATCCTGACGGATGCCGCCTTCGGGACGAGCCTGGCGCGACTTCGGCCGGAGAGCAACGTCGGCCTGTTCGTGCATGCCGGCCGGGCGGTGGCGATCGCCCGTCAGTTCATGAGCCCGCGCGACGCCCAGCAGGCCGAGCCCTTCCTGAACGTGCTGACCGATACCGTCGCGTCGCTGGTCATCAGTCACGGCGAAGAGGAATTTCGTCTCTCGGCGTCGATCACCGGAATTCCGAACATCTCGGGACTGGTGAGCCAGATGATTTTGGAGCAGAGTCAGCGCGGCAGACGACACATTCCGCCACGGCGTCCGCCCGGCCATGCAGCGGGGACGAGCTTCCGTGAGCATGGACCGGCCACAACCAAGACGGAAGCCGATCGCTGAGAATCCCGCGAGTTGCGGCCCTGCCAGCGGGCTGTACCATAGCCCCTCGGGAACGATATGGGCCCGATGGGAATCCTGCTTAGCGTACTGCTCATCACCGCGCCGTCGGACTCCCGCAGCGCCGACGGTGAACTCCGCGGTGCGCTGCGTGCGGCGGCTCAATGTGCCGAGCACGGCGACGATGCGGCCGTCATCGAGCGACTGTCCGGAATCCGCGGCGGCGAGAACAGTTACGAAGCCCAGCATTTGCTGGCGGGCGCGTACGTGCGGCTCGGGCAAAAGAGCGAAGCGCGGCGCTGCTGTCTGGCCGCGATCAGTCTGAAGCCCGACGCGCTCGATGATCGCGTTGAGCTCGGGAAGCTCTACGCGGCCGAAGGCAAATGGGCCTTGGCGCTGGCAGCGTGGGAAAAGGCCGAAAACCAGGGCCGCGGCGATGATGCCACGCTGCACGAAGAGATGGCCGTCGCTTACGCCGCCCTGCATCAGTACCGCGGGGCCACCATTTCGCGCCGCATTCCGCACGCGGTCGCCGGCCAAATTCGCAAGGACCATTACGTTTGGGGGCCAGCGCCGAACGAGCCCGACGAAGTCATCCTGTGTCCGAAGGCCTCGGCCATTTATCACGTCGCGCGTGCGTTGGAGCTGGGTTCGCAATCGCTGCGCCTGGCGCGCGTCCGCGCCGATATGTATGCCGAGTTGAAGGACTTTGCCACGGCGCTGGCGATCTACCGCGAGATCGAGCCGCGTGTCGCGGACGCGGAGCGGGCCGAGTTTTGCATGCGGTTTGGTGAGGCACTGCTGGCGGTGGACGATGTGGACGGCTACGTCGAAAAATCTGCGGAGGCGGCCCGGCTCGACCCACAGCGCTATGGCCCGCAGCGCGCCGCGGCCTACGAGCGGGCCGCGGCCCGCGCCAACACGGCCGGCGATCTGGCGAACTATGTCCGCTACCTGGAATTAGCCCTGGAGGCCAGCGAGCCATCGGCTGATCTGCATTGCCGGCTGGGCAATGCCTATTGGGAAACTGGACGGAAAGACGACGCGGCGCGGCACTGGCGCATCACGTTGGAGCTCGAACCGGAATACCG
>DASXUA010000654.1:0-11661 GCA_036505095.1 Phycisphaerae bacterium | reverse complement strand
GGCAGCGCTATTCTGCACGCCGAGATGGATGCGATCGAGAATGCCGGCCGCTTGAAGGCCCGCGATTACCAGCGCGCGACCCTCTACTCGACGCTTTCGCCGTGCGACATGTGCAGCGGCACGGCACTGCTCTACAAGATTCCGAAGATCGTCATCGGCGAAAACCAGACGTTTCGCGGCCCGGAGGACTACGTGCGCTCGCGCGGCGTGGAAATCGTCATTGTCAACGATGCGGAGTGCATTCGGATAATGCAGGACTTCATCCGCGCCCGTCCCGAGCTGTGGAACGAAGACATTGGCGAGTAATCGTCAGAACCCCGCCCGCGAGGGCGGGGTGAGTTACGCATGCGAGAAGGCGCTCGTACTTCACCCCCCACTTGCGTGGGGGGTTCTGACGGGCGCGTTCGCAATCGGAAATCGGTACTCCAAAATCGGAAATCATCACGGGCTGGGACGCAGGGCGGCGTCCAGGAATTCGTCGATGTGCTTCCAGGCCTCCTTGGCCCAGTTGGCGTTATAGCCCTTAACGTTGTTGGGATTCATGAACGCGTGCCCGACTTCCGGGAAGACATGGATGCTGTGCTTGATGCCGGCCTTCTTGAGCGCGGCCTTGAACTTCTCGACGCTCTCGACCGAGATGCCGCGATCTTCCTGGCCGAAGATGCCCAGCAGCGATGCGTTCAGCGATTTGAGCTGCTCGGCGTCAGTTATCGGCGCGCCGTAGCACATCACGCAGGCCGTCACCCGCGGGTCGGCCACGGCGATCTTCAGCGCATAGCCACCACCCATGCACCAGCCGATGCAGCCGATGCGGACGCGATCAATGTTCGGATTCTCCCAGAGCGAGGTGACGGCCGCGCGCAGATCGGTCAGGGCCTGATCCTCGGGCAGGCCGCGCATGAGTTCGTGGGCCAAATCCGGGTCGCTGGCCACTTTGCCGTGATACAGATCCACCGCGACGGCCGTATAGCCGAGCTTCGCGAAATGATCGGCATTCCCTTTGATCCAATCGTTCAGCCCCCACCATTCCTGGATGACAATCAGACCAGGTTTTTGCTTCGCGTCGCCGCGGCCTTCGGCGACGTACCAATCGTACGTGTTGCCGCGCACCTCGATCTTGCGCATTTCGCCGAGGGGAGCGCGAGAATCCTGCCGAGCCTTGGGTTCGCCGGGAGGCTCGCCGCCCTTGGGCTTCGCCGGCTCCTGGGCAAGACCAATCGACGTGGTGAACGCAACTACGGACAACATGCGCATCAACATGGCCAACTCTCCTCTCTGTGACTGGTTTCCTGTCGGTATGGTAGCTTGCCAGGGAAGCGCAGGCCAGCGGCAGGACTTCCAAGAACTCCTTGCCGCGGGCCGTGCTGGATGCGACGTGCACGTCGCCCGCCGCCCGCGACGCGCCCGCGACATGCCGGTGAGTGCGCTAATCGTCGTCGTCTTTGCCGTTGCCCTCCTTTTGCCCTTCTTCATGATATGGCCGGCCGTCGGGCGTGAAGATTACTTCGTGTCCTTTCTCTCCGGTCTTGTAGTGGGCTTCGTAGATCACCATGGTTTTCTTCTCGTAGGTGATCTTGGCGTCCTTGCCCGCTTGCTTTTCGACTGCGCTGCGCACCGGTGCCGGAACCATGTCGGCCGGAACGGTTTCCTCGATTTCGACCAGGTCGCCGGCCTCGGTCACCAGACCATCGATGTTGCCATGCGGACCCTTCCACGAGCCTTCATAGAACTTGTGGCCGTGCTCGATCTCTTCGGAGAATTCCGTGATGGCCGCCTTGTCGGCCAGTTTCTTGAGCGCGTCGAGCGCGGCCTTCGGAACTTCGGTTTCCTTGACCTTCCGCTCCCCCTCCTCGTCGGGCTTGGCCGGTTTGGTCTGCGCGTAGACCCATAGTCCACCCAGCAGCAGCGCGGCCGCACTGCATCCCAACAGTTTTCGATGAGACATTCCAGAACTCCTTCCTGCGATTAATCGCGCTAAACTACGAGATTGGACAGCATGCCGGGCTGCCTCGCAAGCGATGATGGCCAGAGCACGTTAACAGCAGATCAGAACTCTATTTGGGTTACAAATCAGTCATCCGGGCTGCTGTACTTGCGGGCCACGGCCGGTACGCATAAATTGAGGCCTGCGAATCGGCGGCGCGGTCCTCCGTCGCATTCCACAGTCGGGGCTTAAGCTGAGGAGAATGGCAGTGAAACGACGGCGCGGGTTCATGCAGTTTTCGGCGGTGCATTTTCTGGGTGCGGTCGGGATTGGCGGCTGCGGCGTGCTCGGAGGTTCGAGCATCACGCAACGCCCGACGGAATTGGTGATCTGGGGCGATCCGGCCAGCGACGTGACTTCGCGTGACGTGGCCGCACTCGGCGACCTGAGCGGGCAGAGCGGGCCCGCGCGGACGGCCGTGGGCACCGACGGACACGTCCTGTTCAGCAACGGCAAGGTGTGCAACAACTGCCGTGTCGATTTGCAGACGGCCCAACTGTTTATCGATGACGAGCTGCGCGGCAGCATCCGCTGGACGAGTATCGTGGGTCCCGACGGCCAAGCCGGTACGCCTGACGATGGCCGTCTGCCGTTCTATGTCGATACCGAGGGCTACCTGCTGAACATCGACGTGAGCACCAACGGTAGCACGTTCCGCCAGACGGCCGTGATGATGGAATCACCGGATAATCCGAGCGACGACACGGCGTTTCAAGCTGGCATGGAGGCCAACTCGCAGCCGGGCACCGGCACGGGCGGACCGCTCGGTGCCCTTACGCGACAGTGCGGCGCGGGCACCGGCAGCACGGCCGGTATGTTGATTCTGGCTCTCGGCCTGCTGAGTTGCCGCACGCGCCGCTCCTGATGGGCGCGCATAACGCGTGTGACCCATACTGAGGAATATTCGATGCGCGCGATGAGCGCTGGACATGGTCTGGCCGCGTGTGCAATCGGCCTGCTGACTGTTGTCGGTCTGACGAGCGGCTGCACGGGCGGGGTCGGCGGCTCCGGCGGAGGCTGCCCGAGCGGCACGGCGAACCCGGCGGCCACCGTCAGCTATTCGCGCGACATCGTGCCGATCCTGCAGAACGTCGGCTGTATGGCGCTGGGTTGTCATGGCGGTTTCGCTTCCGCATCCGGCTATGACGTGACCACCTATCGAGGCGTGTTCGGCGCGGGTACGGAAGCGCAGAGCCTGGGGGTTTGCGACGTAGTGCCGGGCGATGCGAACCGCAGTTACCTCATGGAGAAGCTGCGGGGCAATCCGCGCCAGGGCGTGCAGATGCCGCAGGGCCGCGCACCCTTGAGCAGCAGCGAACTCACCATGTTTCAGACCTGGATCACCGAAGGCGCTGCGAACAACTGAGCAATCAATCGTTCGCGATTCGCGGACTACCTTCGTGCAAACAACCGCGATGACGGCGCTTGTGACCGCCAAGGGCGCCAAGATCAACGATCCCCTTTACGGACTCAACTCTTATCCTTGGCGTCCTTGGCGTCTCTGGTGGTCCTGAATCGTCTGGGAGCGGCGCTAGAAGTCGGCGGGAGCCTCGCCCTCCCTCAGCGCCGCCGGCGCGCGGCGCGCTGCATTTCACGCTCGTGATCTTTTTTGCGCAGGTCCTCGCGTTTATCGGCGAAGGTCTTACCGCGCGCTAGCGCCAGGCGCACCTTGGCCAGGCCGCGCTCGTTGAAATAGACGGCCAGCGGCACGAGGGTGAAACCGCGCTGCACGACTTTGGGGGTCAGCTTGTGGATTTCGCGGCGGTGCAGCAGCAGCTTGCGGGGGCGCATCGGCTCGTGAAAGGTTGTGTGGCCGTGCTCGTATGGCCCGATATGGAAGTTGTGCAGCCAGACCTCATCACCCGTGATGCGCGCGTAGGCCTCCTCCAGCGAAGCCTGACCGGCCCGCAGGCTCTTGACTTCGGTGCCGTGCAGTACCAGCCCACACTCGAATTTTTCAAGGAGCTCGAAGCGAAACGTGGCCTTTTTGTTGCGGATTTCGGGAGTAGACGGCCCGGTTGACTTGGACATAAACTACCGGCGATAATGAACTTGGAGCGACTAACGGGCGGCCGGAGGGGAGCCGCACAGAACAAAAAAAAGAGCATCGGACAGCGCGTGCGGATTGTACGTCTGATGATGTAGAATGCAACCCGACGTGCTCGATAAGGTATGAAGATGCAGAATACCCCTTCGCCTTCGGATTCGGGACGCGACCCAACGTCCCGGACGGATGGACGGCAGATGGTTGAGCCCCTCAGCCGTGGTGACGAGCAGCGACTCATTCAGCGCGCCAAGCGGCGCGAGCCGGATGCGCTGCGCCATCTCATCGACTTGCACAAGGAGCGCCTGTTCAACTTCGTGTGGCGTGTCGTGCGTCATCATCACGATGCCGAGGAAATCTGCCAAGAGGCGTTTCTGAAAGCGTTCGCCTCGCTCGATAGTTTCCGTCCCGAGTTCCGTTTCAGCACCTGGCTGTTCACCATCGCCTATCGCCTGTGCCTGAACGCCTTGCGGCGCAAACGGGCCTTCGCGGGCGACGTGGATTTTTCGGTCCTGCCCGGGCATGGTGAGCCGGTCGATGAGGGCGCAGCCCAAAGCGAAGAAGCCCGCCGCGTCAAAACGCTCATCTGGGACTCGGTGGACCGGCTCAGCCCGCAGCAGCGCGCGACCGTGCTGCTGTTTTATCGGAACGATCAAAGCTGCCAGGAGATTGCCCGCATTCTGGAAGTACCCGTGGCGACGGTCAAGAGCCATCTGCATCGGGCCCGTGCCCGGCTTCGGGAAATGCTGGAACCCGTGGTGGCAGGCGAAACGGACCGCACCCGCATCCTGGCGAAGTTGGCCGGGTAGAATTCAGTGCTGGGTGCTGAGTTCCGCCACTGCAGATCTTCGACCTGAAGTGTCGAGTGTGAGGCGGAACGGAAACCGATACGCGACATGGCCAAACTGACTTGCCAACAAGCTGAACAACTGTTCGATGCCTATCTCGATGGCGAGTTGTCGGCCTCCCTGGAGACGGAACTCGACGCACATCGGCTGGCCTGCGCTGCCTGCCGGCAGGCGCTGGCGCTGATGGAAGTGACCGGTCACATGATCTCGGCTGACCGCCACGCGCCGGTTCTGGGCGAGGACTTCACGCAGCGTTTGCTGGCGTGCATTGAAACTCCGCGGCCGATTCCCATCTGGCGGCGCCGCCGCACGATCTGGGTTGCCGGCAGCGGCCTGGCGGCCGCGGCGGCGATCGCGATCGCATTTACCTTCCCCGCCGCTCCTCCGAAGAAGGTGGCGGGCTGGCAGGAGCGCGCCCCGTCCGTCTCGACCAGCGCTCTGCCGCCCGGCGCGCTCAAGGAGCATTTTGACGGTCAGATTTCGCAGGTGCGCGAAAGCACCGAGTGGCTGGCCAACTTCGGCAAGATGACCGTCATGCAGATTCTCGATCGCCTCGGTCTGGAGCAGCCGAACGCCGGCGAGAAGTTCGGCGCCCCGGATAGCAAGCGGCCCGGTTCGCGCAAATCAGCCTCCGATGACGACAAACGCGACATCGAGGATCTCTGACGCACCCGCCCGCGTCTTTCTTGTCCCGGCTATCCTGATCGCGAGTGCATCTTGGACGCCTGGCGCGCTCTCCGCGCAGCCCACTCATGATCAGACGCGCCCCGCGCCGGCATCGCTGGCGCGCTTCGTCGATCCCACGGCGGGACTGTTCATCGAGTTCGATCGTCTGTCCGCGGTGGATCAACGCCTCACGAGCTTCGGCCGCTGGATGGCCTCCGCGGCGCTGGGCGACACGCAGAGCGCGGCGAGCTGTCCGGCGGCCGTCGCGCTGCAGCTTGGCCTCGCCCCGGACGACGCCACCCGCAAACTCTTCGAGGGACACGTCGCGCTGGTGGCCGAGGATTGGGACCATTTCGGCGACGCGGTGGTGCTCATCGACGCGGCCGATCAGGAGGCGGTGGATCGCGCGCTCGGCATCGATCATCAGGCGCCGGTGCCGATCAACAGCGCGCCACACGTGATGCGCAGCGCATCGGGCTTGTGGTTGGCGCTGGGCGCTGGAGCGGCCGCTCTATCGCGACGCTCGGCGGACGAATCGCCGCTCTTTGCGCATGTCGCCGCGCGCTTGAGCGGCGCGGCTGAGCCGGCGCTGTCAGTGGCGGCCGCGTTCAAGGCGCAAATGGACTCGCTGCCGCCGCGCGCCCTCGGACGCGTCTACGTGGACTTCACCGGGCAGTCGCAAAATGGCCAGAACCTTTTCCTTTTCTCGATTCAGCGCTGTGCCGCCGGGTTGTATCGGCGCGACAAGACCGTCGAGGTCGAGCTGCGAACGCAGGTTACGCCGACTCGGGGCTTGCGCGCGGGTGAGCGCGTCGCCGTTGAGCGCGTGCTGGCGCTGCCGCAGACTACGCTGCTGGCTTGGACTACGAATGTTGATGTGCGCCAACTCAGTGAACGGGCGCGCCATGCCGAGGACGCCGGGCTGGCGGGGGCACTGGCGGCGTTCGCGGTGAACGTGGCGGGTGGCGAACAGGGCGGCGCGTGGCTGGCCAAGCTCGGACCGCGCGTGGTGGTTGCTTGGGGACAGAAGAATGAGGCCTCCGCCGCCAGCGCGCCGCAGGTGGGATTGCTCTTCGAATCACCGGCGGCGGGCGAAGTGGCCGATTCGCTGCACGCGCTGGCCGAGGGTTGGCTGGCGACCATTAGCGGTATGCGCCCGCGATCTGAGGACGGCGCGCTCGCCTTGGGGCACGAGACCTATCTGGGCACGGAAATCTGGTCGATACCGCTCGGCTCCCTGATCGCTGCGCCAGGACCGGAGCCGGGTCCGCTGGGGTGGGTGGCCTCGGTCACGCCGTCGTTCGCTGCCGTGGGCGATTGGTTGGTCATCACGTTGAGCACCGCGCACCTCAAGGAGATCGTCGACGCGGCGCACGACGTGATTCCCACGTTGCGCGTGGTGCCGGGTCTGCAGATGCCGGCCGGGATGAACGCCACCGCGCGCCCCTCCGCGGATGCGGTGTTCGCCGTCGCGCAACCCGGCTTGGCCGCGCAGGTGCTCTCGGGCTGGCTGGCCGACCTGGACGCGGGCCGGCCGTCGCCGCTCGATCAGCACTGGTGGCGAAGCAGTGATCTATCTGAAAGTCCGCTGCAAATCGGCATCGGCATGGATCGCAAGTCCGAGCCGGGCCGAGTCATGGTCGCCCGTGTTCATCGGGGTCTGCCGGCCGACGGACGCCTGCAAGTCGGCGACCGCATCATCGGCGTCGACGACCGCCTGTTGTCGCTGTCTACGCCCAACGAGGACCTGCGCGCCTGCGTGCAGGGCCTGGGCGATCCGGGCAAGCGCGCCGTCCCAGAACCGCGCACGGCCATCCGCTTGCGCGTGCTGCGGCACGATGAAATGCTCGACGTGACGTTGCCGCTCGACGCGCCGCGCGGTGCCGATGGACTGGAGCCGCTGCGCAGGCTCACGACGCTGCTACGCGACGTCGGTACGGCCACTTATTCCGTGTCGCTTTCCGGCGAACATCAGATGTCGGCCAGGCTGACGCTCCGCTGGAGTGATTAGCCCAACCGTCGCCGATTGCAACGCTAAACCCCCATAATAAAACCGCCAAGTCCGAAGGATCCGCCGTGGCGGGACGCCAAGTCGCCAAGAATGTTATGCGTTCGAATGAGCGCGAGGCGGCGCGCGTTTCCTCCGCCCCTCCGGGGCGGATCACATTTTGGAAACGTCCGTTCCACGGGTTCCGCTGGTGCGGGCTGCGCCGCGCACAGCGCTCCACCCGTAGCTACATTCCACGGCCCCCCGGGGCCGCGACAGTCTCCGCTTGGTAGACCGGCGGCTGATTCTGCGATACTCTGGGGAGCAGCGTCGTCATCGGAGTAAGTGTTACGCTAGTTAATCCGCTTCATTCTCCAACATCAGCGGCCGGCACGAGCGCGCGGCTGCGCGAATCCGGTCCTGCTGGAGAGGAGCGGGTGCCGGCCGAAGTCGCGCGCCAGCCCGCACCCGCCGGGCGGCTCGAGTTCCTGATCGACACGCTGCAGCGGATGGAATCCATCCTCGATAATTCCTCGGCGGTGATCTACATCAAGGATGCCGCCAGCCGCTACCTGTTCATTAATCGGCGCTACGAGGAAACCTTCGGAGTCGAAAAAGCGAAGCTGATCGGCCGCACGCAGTACGATATCTTCCCGAAGGAAGTCGCCGACGCGGTCGAGGCTAACAATCGCCGGGTGCTGCAGACCGGCTGCACCCTGGAGGTTGAGGAGACGGTGCCGCAATCGGACGGGCCGCATACGTACCTGTCGGCCAAGTTCCCGCTGCTGGATATCGACGGCAAGCCCTACGCCGTCTTCGGAATCTCGACCGACATCACGCCGCGCAAACAGGCCGAAGCGGAGCTGCGCCGCCATCGCGAGCAGCTCCGCGAGCTGGTGGACGAACGGACCGCGGAACTGCTGGCCGTCAATCGCCGGCTGGCGGCGTTTTCGTCACTGGCCGGCCGGCTGAACTCCATCAACACGCTGGAGGACGCGGCGCGCTTGATCGTGCAAGTGGCCGATGAACTGATCGGCTGGGATGCCTGCCTGCTGGCCGTATACCGCCCCGACGGTGCCGCGCGCCGCATCCTGACGATCGACACGATCGCGGGCCAGCGCGCCGAGATTCCCGATACGCGCGATGCGCCCCCGCCGGGTCCCATCACCGGACAGGTACTACAGCAAGGGGCCAAGCTTATTCTTCGCGACCCCGCGGCGCCAGTCGGCGAGCAGGGACCGGATTTGGTGCCCTTCGGCGACACGGCGCGCCGCTCGCAGTCGCTGATGTTCGTGCCGATCCGGCATGGTACGCACCCGGTGGGCATGCTCACCATTCAGAGCTACACGCCCCAGGCCTATACGCCGCGCGACCTGGAAACCTTGCAAGCGCTGGCCGATCACTGCGGCGGCGCGGTGGAGCGCACCCGGTCGGAGGAGCGCCTGCGCGCCTTCCTGACGCTGGCGCACCGGCTCAACGCGACGAGCAGTATGGATCAGGCGGCGCGGCTGGTGGTGGGGGTGGCGGACGAGTTGCTGGGCTGGGACGCCTGCTTCCTGGTGGAATGCGCCCCGGAAGATGACAGCATCCGCCGCGTGCTGAGCATCGACCAGGTCGACGGGCAGCGCATGGACGTATCCTTCGCGTATTCCGGTCCACGGCCGCACACCATGGTGCGGCGCGTCATGACCGAAGGGGCCAAGCTGATTCTCAGGGAGAGCGAACCTCCCGCTGAGCCGGCTCGGCAGGAGTCTCGCCCTCCCGAACTGGGGCGCTTTGGCGACACGCAGCGCCCCTCGGCCTCCCTGATGTTCGTGCCGATTCGCAATGGCACGCAGGTGATCGGCGTGCTGTCGATCCAGAGCTATAAGCCGCAGGCCTATACGCCCGCGGACTTGGCGACGCTGCAAGCGCTGGCCGATCATTGCGGCGGGGCCATGGAGCGCATCCGCGCCGAAGAGGCGCAGCGCCGCACCCAGCACGATTACCAGGCGCTGGTCAACACGATCGACGGGATCGTCTGGGAGGCGGATACGCGCACGTCGCGGCTCACCTTCGTCAGCCGTAGCGCCGAACCACTGCTCGGTTATCCGCTGGCGGACTGGTATGTCGAGCCGGCCTTCTGGCAGGACCACGTGCATCCGGATGATCGCGCGCGGGTGATTGCGCTCTACCGGCGTGCCACGCAGGAGCGGCGTGACTACCACTTCGAGTACCGCATGCTGGCGGCCGACGGGCGGACCCTTTGGCTGCGCGATGTGGTCAGCGTGGTGGTCGAGAACGATGAGGTCGTGAAGCTGCGCGGCGTGATGGTCGACATCACCGACCGCAAGCAGGCCGAAGAGGCGCTGCGCGAATCCGAGGAGAAATGGCGCTCGCTGGTGGAGAACGCGCCTGACTTCATCTTGTCGCTGGATCCGGAGGGGCGCATCCAATTCATCAACCGCCTCGTGCCACCCTTCACGATGCAGCAGGTCATCGGCAGCAGCGCCTACGACTATGTTCCGCCGGAATACCATCCACTGCTGCGGGAGAAGTTTGCGCACGTCCTGTCGACTGGGGGACCGGCGAGTTACGAAGTTCCCGCGCCCGGATCGGACGGACGGCTCGCCTGGTACAAATGCCAGGTGGGGCCCATCTGGCACGAGGGGCGCGTCGCCGGGCTGACCGTGCTGGCAACGGATTTTACCGAGCATCGCCGCGCGGTTGAAGCCTTGCGCGAGAGCGAGGAGCTGAACCGCCGCATCATCGAGACCATGATGGGCGGCATCGTGCAGGTGGGCGTCGACGGGTCGATTCTGCGGGCCAATGCGCACGCCCAGCGGATTCTGGGCCTTTCGCATGACGAGCTGACGCGCCGCAGTGTGCGCGACTTCACTTCGCAAACCATCTGGGAAGACGGCACGCCCTGTCCGCTGGAGGAATATCCGGTCAGCAGGTGTCTGAGCACCGGGCAGCCGCAGGCCGGCGCGACCATCGGCGTGCGGCGGACGGACGGCCGTATCGTCTGGGCCGTGTACTCGGCCGTCCCGCTACGCGATCCGGTTACCGAGCAGCTCACCGGGGCCGTCGTGAGCTTTCTGGATATCACCGAACGCAAGCAGATGGAAGAACATCTGCACCGCTCGCAGAAGCTCGAGGCGGTCGGCGTGCTGGCGGCCGGGGTGGCGCATGACTTCAACAACATGCTGATGGTGATCATCGGGAACTGCGAACTGGCGCTGAAGGGCCTGCGTGACACCAAGCGGCAATTGCTTCTGCGGGAAATCATGAAAGCGGCCGACCGTGCGCACCAGCTTACGCGCCAGCTCCTGGCGCTGGGCCGCCAGCCGCAATCCGCGCCCGAGCCGCTCGACTTGAACGCGATGTTTGCCGGTATGACCGGCATGCTGCACGGCATCCTGGGCTCGGAAGTGCGCGTGGTCATTGAGCCTGATCCGCAGGTCCCGAGCGTGCGCGCCGATCGGAACCAACTCGAACGGGCAGTGGTGAACCTGGCCATTAACGCCCGTGACGCCATGCCGAATGGCGGCACGCTGACGCTGCACATCGCGCAGGTATCGGCCGCGGCCGATGAGCTGCGGCGGCTTCCGAAAGGTGCGCCGCCTGCGCTGCGCGCGGGCTGCGTACGGCTCAGCTTTGCCGACAGCGGTCCGGGCCTGGCGCCCGAGGTCGAGAAACATTTGTACGAGCCGTTTTTCACCACCAAGCCCGTCGGAAAAGGGACCGGGCTGGGACTGGCACTGGTGCACAGCTTCGTGCAGCAATGCGGGGGTTACATCGCGCATGAGAGCCGGCCGGGCAAGGGGACGACGTTTCATGTCTATCTCCCGCTGGCCGCGGGCGGCGCCCCTTGATCGCCCGCTTTTCGTATGAACGCGCGGTCGTTGAAAGCCTGGCTATGCCGCCGGCATGAAGCCGGCGGCTCGCTCGCGGTCCGGAAGCCATCCTGTTTCCTGACTCGGCAACTGTTCGTGCGGCTGCTGGCGGTCGTGTATTTCGTGGCGTTCGCGTCGCTGCGCACGCAGATCGTCGGGCTAGTCGGGAAGAATGGCATCGCGCCGCTCGCGCAGCGGTTGGATGCGATCCGCACGCAGGCGGGTGCGGAGCGCTACTGGTGGATCCCCACGGT
>DASXUA010000653.1:0-8976 GCA_036505095.1 Phycisphaerae bacterium | reverse complement strand
GGTCGAGACCTCCAGCGGCGTGGCGGACAGCGCATAGCCGGCCTCGCGCAGGCTGCGCGGCACGGCGCGAAAGGCATCGTCGCACAGCGACGAGATGGTGGGGACGATCATGATGCCGACGGCGATCGCGGCGCTGGCGGCATTGAAGATCTCCGTTTGCGGCAGCAGCGGGCGCAGCACGTAAGGCGTGATGAAGGTCAGGGCGAAGAAGCCATACACGACCGTCGGCACGCCGGCCAGCACCTCCAGAATCGGCTTCCCGATATCCCGCACGCTGGATGGGGCATATTCACTGAGATACAGCGCTGCCCCCAAGCCGACGGGGATGGCCACCAGCAGCGCGCCGGCCGCCACCAGGAACGTGCCCATCAGCAGTGGAAGCACCCCGAAGCTCTTCGGCTCGAGTAATGGCGCCCAGCGCGTGCCGAAGAAGAAATCGATCGGCGAGATGTGCCGGAAGAAGGTGTATGACTCGGTCGCAAGCACCCAGACGATGCCGGCGGTCGTCGCGATCGAGACCAGTGCGCAGACCAACAGGCCCCGGTGAATCGCCGCTTCCTTCCAGCGCTGCGCGTTTGCGGCCATATTCAGGAACCGGATTTGGTGGCTGCGCGGTAGAGGTCGACCAGACTCTTCACACCCACGGATTCATGGCCGCCGAAGACCGAGCCCGTAATGCCGGCGCGGAAGCGCTCGCGCGCCAACGTGTATAGTTCGTCCGAGAGCGCGACGTAGCCGACTTTGGGATGCTCGACGATGGACTGGGCATGGGTCAGATAGAACTCGACAAACGCCCGGACTTCCGGGCGCGCTACAGCGGATTTGTTTGCGTAGATAAACAACGGACGTGACAGCGGCTTGTACGTGCCGTCGCGCACCGTCTGCAAGCTGGGCTTGACCGGATGGCCATCGCTGCTGTCAATGCCCAGCAGCTTGAGCTTGCCCTGGTTGGCTTCGAAATAGCCGAAGCCGAAATAACCCAGCGCGCCCGGGTCGCCCGCGATACCCTGCACCAGCGTGTTATCATTCTCACTGGCGGTGTAGTCGCTGCGGGAGGCCTTTTCCTTGCCGGCGATGGCCTCGGTGAAGTAGTCGAACGTTCCGCTATCGGTGCCGGGGCCGTAGAGCTTCAGCGGCAGGTCCGGGAAGCCGGCGCGCACGTCCCTCCAGTTGTTGATCGTGCTGGCGGGTTCCCAGATGCGTTTCAATTCGGCGACGGTGAGGGAATCGCAGAAGGTGTTCTTCGGATTCACCATGACGGCCAGGCCGTCCATGCCGATCGGCAGCTCGATGAATTCGATGCCGAGCTTGGCGGCCGTCTCGATCTCTGAGGCTTTGATGGGGCGCGAGGCGTCGTTGATCGCCGTGCGCAGGTCGGGCTGAGGGTCGAGGAATTTCTTGAAGCCGCCGCCCGTGCCCGAGATGCCGACCGTGACGTCGATGCCGGGCTGCTCCGACTTGAAGCGCTCTGCGACCGCCATCGTGATGGGCGCGACCGTGCTGGAACCGTCAACCTTGACCTGCGGCGGCTTGCGGCACGCGCCCGACAAGACGATGAGGGCCAAGGGGGTCGCCAGCGCGGCGAGCCTGGTCCATCGCCATTGGGGACGTGCTGAAATGCCGGATTCCATCCTTTTCACCGACCGCAGCGTAGGCGCGGTGCGCTTCGGGTGTGTTTGCCGCTCGTTAAGATCGCGCAAAGAACAACCCGGACCCCCGCAGCGTTGCGGGGTACATGGGTGGGGGGCCGGGGGTGTGAGCCGCAAAACAAGCCGGCCCAGAACTCCCCTCCTGCTGCTCGTTCTGGGCCGGCGGTTCATATGAACATGGATTGGCTAGGGGCAGGCCGCGACCGTGGCGCCGCTGAACACCTGCGTCGTGCCCACGCCATTAAGCAACTGCACGAGCCGCAGCAGATCGCTCGTGTTGACCGGCGTGGCGCCGCTGCTGCGATCGACGTTGTAGCGCGCCAGATTCGCGGCTTGATTCGCCGCGCCGTTGTTGAGCGCTTGCACCAGCCCCAGCAAGTCCGATGTGTTGCTGGCACCGTCGAGGTTCACATCGCCCGGCAGCCGCTGATACTGCAGCTTCTGCCCGGCATTAGTTCCCGCAAAGGTAAACGTGACGCACTCGCGAACCGGAAGCGCTGCGCTCAGGTTGATGGTCCAGGGACCCGCGCCTGATCCGCTGACCGAAGTCACTGTCGGACAATCGCCCTGACCATTGCCCGCGATATCGGTGCAGGCGAGCGCGACATTCGCCGAACTCGGCAGCGGCGAGGGCGTGCCGCTGAACGTGACGCTGATCGGGGCGAAAACGATCGGACCCTCGGACGGCGTGCCGACCGCGCCAATACCCTGCGGAGTGCCGCCCGTGGTGCTGTTCTGCAGCACATCGCGGAACTTCTGCGCGGGGTTATAGGGACTGGTCGCGGGCGGATTGGCAGAGGCGATGTCAACGTTGACCGGAATGCACGTGCCGCCAGCGGCCGTGTTGACCAGCGTCAAGTCGGTGGCGTCGATCTTGCCGTCGTCATTCTGATCGGCCGCGATATTCGGGCCGATGACGAAGGCGTCATCGAAGTTATCGATGAACAGCGTTCCGTCGGCGCCGGGCTGGCTGAGAAGGTTTTGAACGATCGTCACGTCGGCACAGTTGACCGCGCCGTCATGATTGATGTCGGCGTCGGCGCGCACGCTGACGCCCAGGTTGCGGAACTGGTCGAGGCAGGCGTTGTGGGCCAGATGTCCGCTGGCATTCGTGATCGTATCGCAGAAGAACTCGGCGTCCTTGATATCGAACGCGCCATCCGAGTTGAAGTCCGCAATAACCGCTGGGTAGAGGTCGGCCGAACCGTTGTTGTAGACATAGGGGAAGGGCGTGCAGCCCGGGGACGCACACGGAACGCCCGCCGCCGCCGGCGCGGCCAGCAGCGCGGCCGCGAACTGCGGGATGTCGCCCAGCGTGCGCTGCATATCGGTCGGATAGTTGAAGTTGCCCATAACCTCGTTGGCGCTGTTGATCGGCTGCCCGGCGGTCAGCGCTCCGGCGCCGTCCGGATCGAAACGGTAATTACCGGTCACCGTCGAGGGATCGGCGAAAGTGAAGCCGAGTGCGGCCGCATTCATGATCAACAGATTCTCGAGCACCGGGTCGTACTTCGGGTTGGGTACGTACGGGTCGCCGTCGACGGCGCGCGTCACCTGCATGGCGTTCGGCAGGATGAACTTGTTCGCCAACAGGGCGTCGGCCGGCGTGAACGCCGTTCCGATATTCGGGAACGAGCTCACGCTGTTCTGGAGGTTGCGATAGTAGTTGTACACCTGACCGTCGCCGTCGCCGTGGATATTGCCAGGCGCCTCGAAGGGATCCACCTCGGGATCGATCGGAGCCACTACGTACTGTTCGCGCGCCCAGGCACGATAGTGTCCGTTCGTCGTATTGGCCAGCGTCGGCGCGACCGGGCCGAGGGAATTGCCGATTTCACCCGTGATGGCTGTGAAGTCGACGCTCAGTACGTCGATGGCATTCGAGGTCGTCAGACCGGCCACCGAAGATAACGAAGAATAACCGATCGCAAAGCGCGCATTCTGGACGGTTTCATTGACGTTGCCCGTGCTGCTCTTGTCACTGTAACGAATCTGCGGTCCCAGGCGGTTGACGGCCGGGTACGGGCCCGGACCGCCGCCGTCGTTCTCACCGACGCCGAAGCTGGGATCGACCTCGAAATTGTCGCAAACCGTGTTGCGCGTGCCCGACTCGACGTCGCGCGTCACGAAGTTGATGTTCACTCCGTTGGCTAGGCGGCCGTGGACCTGCAGCCACTGCACATCACTATCCGTGATTGTGGTCAGCCCCATTCCCGGATTCGCGAGGACGGCGAATGCTCCGATGGCGATGGTCTGGTCACGCAGCGCTGCCAAGCCGCCGGGCCCGAGCAGCGTTTCGGACGGCAGCTTTTGCACTTGCATGCCGCTGACCGGGTCCAGCACGGGATTGGTGCCATAGCCCGGCTCCTGTGGCCGGTGGTTCCACGCCGGCGTACCAGCGAGGCTGAACGCCTGCACCACCGGGACATCCGAGATCGCCATCTGAACCAGCGGTTGCGGATGGGCGGCGTCCAGTGTGAAGCCGCCCAACGTCCCCGGCGCCTGGAAGTTGTTCCGGTTCACGAAGACCTGGTTGGCGATCGTGGGGAGCGGGGGATTTAGAAACGTTCCGGGCGGGTTTCCGATCTGGCTGTTCACCAAATCGACGACGCCGCCGACCGAGCCCTGCTGACGCCAGTACACCGTCCAGAAATGCCCCGCCGCACCGTTCGTCCCGGGCGCGAGTTGGTCGAGCGCCGGGCTGAAGCCGGGGTTGTAACCGAAGAAGCAGTCGGCGTCGATGTCGCCATCGGTCGTCGGACTACACCCGCCCACGCCGTGCGTGGTCGGCTCCGGCGAGATCATCTCGTCGCCGTTCAGGTCCAGTCCCGCGTCGTGCGTGGAGCCCTGCGCCGTGGTGTAAAGCTGCATCGCGGTAGAGCCGCTGAGCGAAATCGTGAAGGGAGCAACGCCCTCGGGACCGTCGGCCAGCGGCGCATTGTGCGGACCGTCGGTGTTCACCATCGTCCACGCGTACTCCGGCGAAAAACGGCGCCCCGCCTCGAAGTCCACCGCAACGGCCGCCACGGTCAGGCAGGCCCACGCGCCGCCGGCACCCATCAAACTTGTAACCCATCTGCGTGTCATCTGAATCCTCCTTCATCCCCTGTGACTATTGTCTTGAAGGCCCGCGGGTGCACCGTGCATTCGCGGGACGTGAGCGGCGCGCAGGCCGAGCGTGACGTCACGCCGCCTGGCATCTCGCCCTTAATTCTTTGAGCTTCCCCGGCCTTCACCGGGTTCAGATCGTCTCAGTTATTCGGTCCCTGCCCCGGCGCGAACACCTCGCCGCTTTGCAGGCTGTAAAACTGCTCGCCCCACTCGCCCTTACCCACCACCTGTCCGTTGATCCGCTTGGCGACGGTCTGTTCGACTTTCTTCAATTCCGCGTGCGTGTCGGCATACAGGAAATTCGTCCGGGACTTGCGGGCATGATTGCGTCCCACCCAGTCCAGACGGGTGTTGCTGGCTGCGCCCGGCGTCGGATTCGGATTGATCTCCTCGGAAGTCACGCGTAACAGCGGTTCGATGGGAAAGGCGCTCATGGTCTCCATGTCCAGCGTCCCGCTGATGCCACGGAAACCATGGATGGGGCGGTGGCTCTTGCACACCAGCTCCCCGTTGTTGTTGGCGCCGCCCGAGACGATCCGCCAATTCTCTCCGAACTCCGCTGCCAGGACCGTGCCGCTGGTGCGGCGCACCACGTCGGGCTTGACGTAGTGGTACGTGCGCACCGTGTTTCCCTGAAACCCGATCACGAACTTGTTGCGCGGCACCAGCGCTTCATTGGCGGTATAGGCGGTGCGCCGCGCTTGCCGATCCACGATTCCCGGCGTCTCGGGCGACTGGCCGCCGTCCATGTTGTCGAGGCTGGGGTTGGTCGGCGGGCAGCCGCCGCTCCGCAAGCTCGGGCACTGGAACGACCGTTCGGCCGAGCCCATGTCCAGCGGCGAGGTGGTCAGGTTCTGATTGTTCCGCTGATTGAGATGAAATATGAACCAGGACCAGTGCAGATAGCCGTTGGTCGCTACATCGGGAGTCTGCGTTGTGCTGGTCAACGTCATCGGGTCGTAGAGGTAGGATGCCGGGTAGGCGCCCTGTTCGGTGGTATACAGCGCCATTCCCGTCCCGATCGAATGCTGATTGGTCCCGCACACCGTCTGCTTGGCGCCCTCGCGCGCCGCCTGCAACGACGGCAGCAGGATCGAGATCAACAGCGCAATGATCGCCACAACGACCAGCAGTTCGATCAACGTGAATGCCGCATGTCGTCGCACTGGGTTAAGCCTCATGGTATTGCCTCCAGTTCCATCGGGATCGTGGCCGGCACCGTGCCAGCCTTATGGATCGTGAGGGTAGCCCGCCCGCGTTAACTCATTGCGTGCGCGCTGATAAGTCTCGGAAATGTTTGCGTTGCCGCCGCGCTAAGGGCCTGCGAAGAATGCTAGAAGACGTGTGCCGGCATGTCGCGACGGCGCCGGACGGGGGCTATACTTTGCCCGCCTCCAGGACGGAAGGTCCACGTGGAATCGTGACTGCCACGCGCGTTCCTTGGCCCGGTTGGCTCGTCAGACCGACGGTTCCATTCATAGCGGCCACGGCGTGGCGCACGATCGATAGCCCCAGGCCGGTGCCGCGCTGGGAACTCTTCGGGCTGCCGGTTCCGGAGCGGGCGCGCTCGACCTGGTAGAAACGCTCGAATACGCGCTCCTGCTCGTCCCCGGGAATTCCGCAGCCGCTATCGGCCACTTCGATCGTGATCTCTTGTGGCGTGCAGCGGCACGACACGCGAATCGAGCCGCCCGGGTCCGTAAACTTGATGGCGTTGTCCACCAGATTGTCGAGAATCAGGCGCAACAGGTGCGGGCTGGCATTCAGGCGCGTGCATTCCGGCGGCAGATCGGCGCGCCAGGCGAGCTGCTTGGCCTGCAAGACCTCCGCGAAACGTTCGTGAAGCTCCTGCACCGTCTGCGGCAGGTAGAGCGTGGCCGACTCGAACGGCACCGCCGGCGACTCGACGCGCGATAGATCAAGCAGATCGGCGACCAGCGCCTCCAGGCGCGTCGCCTGGCGGTCAATCATATCCAGGAACTGACCGGCCGCTTCGGCCTCGCGCGCCAGGTTCATCTTCTGCATGGTTTCGATGGCGGCGAGGATCGCCGACAAGGGGGTGCGCAGCTCATGCGAGGCGTTCGCGACGAAATCGGTCCGCATCTGCAGCGTGCGGTTTAGCTCGGTGATGTCGGTGACGACGAGCAAGCGACCGGCGGCCGGCGCGGCGCCGGTCGACTCCGGCGCTGGAAGGACGATATCGGCTGCGCGGGCCAGCAGCGACATGCGCCCGCTGCGCCCATCCACGTCCAGACGCGATTCGTGCAGGCTCGCATCAGCCGCCGCACCGCCCGATTCCGGCTTGATGAGCAGCATGCGCTGCAACCCGTGCTGTGGAATGCACTCCTCGACGGCGCGCCCTGTGCACCCGTCGGTCGGTTCGCAGGGCAAATCGAGGAGCCGGATGGCCGCCGGATTCATCATCACGACCCGCCCGTCCGCGCCGCCCACCACGACCCCTTCGTTAAGCTGCTCCAGCAGCGATTGCAAGGTTCGCCGCTGACGATCGATCGTCTGAATCTGCGCGGCCAGATGCGCGCGCATTTGATTCAGCGCCCGCGCCAACGCCGCCAGCTCACTGGAACCGGATACGTCGGCCCGCGCCGACAGATCGCCTTCCGAGAGACTGCGCGCGGCTGCGGTGATCCGCGCTAACGGGCCGCTCCACAAATAGGCCAGTCCAACCGCCCACGCGATGATCGCCAGCACGGCGACTGCCGTAACGGTCCAGATGAAACGGCGCGAAGCCTCGGTGCGCGCCCCGATGGTCGGGATGGCCATCGACACGCGCACGATTCCGCTCGGTCGATCGGCCGATCCGACGCGCAGCGCGACGTACTTCATTTCGCGGTTAACGGAATGCGACCAGCGCGTGCTCTGGCCCGTTCCGCTGGCGAGGGCCTGAATCACTTCGGGCCGGTCGCGATGCGATTCGAGTTGTGACGGGTCCGCGTCCGAGTCGGCCAGCACCGTCCCATCCGGCGCGATCAGCGTGACGCGAATACCAGCGGCGCGGATCGCGCCGATCTGCTTGGTTTGCGCGTCCAGTTCGGCCGCATGAACCAGGTCGAGGCGGTCCCCGAATTCTTGTCGGAGCAGTTCGGTGTACGCCACAAGCTGGCGCGTAATGTCGTCGCGATAGAGGGCTTCGACCTGCCGTACGATCAGCCAGACGAGCGCGCTCCAGACGAGCGTCGTCAGCAGGGCGGTTCCCAGAAAGAGCTTCCAGGAGAACCTGCCACGGGCCATGGTCGCTGCGCCTCGGACGGCTCGGCGGGAGCCCGCCACGGCGGATCTGCGACCTCGCCCTCCCGCGGGCTTTAGTCCGCTCCCGGCAGCCGGAAGGCGTATCCTACGCCGCGGAGGGTGTGAATCCAGCCGGCCGAATCACCCAACTTGCGCCGCAGGGCGGTGATGTGCACATCGACCGTGCGCGTGGTCACGATCACCCCCGAACCCATCACTTCGTCAATCAGACGGCCGCGATCGAGCACGCGCCCGTCGGCGCTCATCAGTGCCCGAAGCAAGCGAAACTCCGTGGCGGTCAGCACGACCGGCACGTCATGGACGGTCAGCTCATGCCGGGCCATATCGAGCCGGATCGGGCCTTCGTTGAGCACGTCGCGCGGCGCATCCGTGACCTCAGCGCGGCGGAACATCGCCGTGACGCGCGCCAGCAAGAGCTTCATCGAGAACGGTTTCGAAACGTAATCATCGGCCCCCAGCGCGAAGCCGACCAACTCGTCGGATTCCTCGGCTTTGGCCGTGAGCATGATGATCGGGATGCCGACCGTGCGCGAGTCGCGCTTGAGCTGCGCCGCGACCTCGTCGCCCGAAAGGCGCGGCAGCATGCGGTCCAGCAGAACCAAATCGACGGGCGGCCGGCAGGCCTCGGCCAGCGCCGCATTACCGTCGCGCGCCTGCCGGCAGACGTAGCCTTCGCGTTCGAGGTTATAGGCCAGCAACTCAGCCAGATCGGATTCGTCTTCGACGATCAGGACGGTCTTGCCGCGCATGGCTGATGGCATCCCTTCGCGCACCCGCGCGGCTCGCATTCCGGTAAGTGATTCAGCCGTTGTGCTCATGATCACGGTCATCCAGCGTACCGGATCCGTGTGTCGATTCCACCGGATTCGCGCTAAGGAAATGTTAAGCTCACCAGCCGCCGCACATGGCCTCACCCCGGCAGCAGATTCCCGAGCAGGTGATGGGTGAC
>DASXUA010000652.1:0-3430 GCA_036505095.1 Phycisphaerae bacterium | reverse complement strand
ACCGGTGGTGGCACGGCGGATTAGGCCCGTCGCCGCGCCATTTTTCCGTGGCTTTCGCCACTTCCAACGCAGCCCTAGAATATGCGCATGGCGATGCTGCGCGAGACTGTGTCTGACGAGCTGCTGCCCGTTGTGGAGAAGCCGGGGCAGTACATCGGCGGGGAGATCAACCAACTCGTCAAGCCGGGCGACTGGGAGCGGGCTCATCTGCGCGTGGCAATCGCGTTTCCGGATGCCTACACGATCGGCATGTCGCACCTGGGCTGCCAAATCCTCTATTGGCTGTGCAACCACACACCGGGAGTGTGTGCCGAGCGGGTCTTCTGTCCCTGGATCGATGCCGAGCAGGTGATGCGCGCCAAAGGCATTCCGCTATTCACCTGGGACACGCGGCAGCCGGTGCGCGAGGCCGATATTCTGGCCATCTCGCTGCAATATGAGATGGGCTTCACGAATGTGCTGAACCTGCTCGATCTGGCCGGAGTTCCGCTCAGGGCGGCTGATCGTGACGAGTCGCACCCACTCGTCATCGCGGGTGGACCGCAGGGCGACAATCCCGAGCCCATGTGGGCTTTCCTCGACATCGTCGTGCTCGGCGACGGCGAAGCGTCGCTGGCGGCGATTCTCGAAACGTGCGCCGATCTGAAACGCCTCGGCGCCTCGCGGCGCGAGATGATCTATGAGATTGCGCGGCGCTACGAATGGGCCTACGCACCAGCGTTTTACAACGTCACGTACAACGCCGATAACACGGTGCAGGCGATCAAGCCGTGGGTCGGCGGGCTGCGCACGCAGATCGAACGCTGCCAGACAGAGGACTTCGATCGCGCGCCGTTTCCGGCCCGGCCCATCGTGCCGTTCGTCGAGGTGGTGCACGACCGCATCAGCATCGAGATCATGCGCGGCTGCCCGCAGCGCTGCCGCTTCTGTCACGCGGGCTACACGAAGCGGCCCGTGCGCATGCGCACGGTCGATCGCATTCTCGAGATCGCCGAGGAAGCCTATTGGGCCACCGGCAACAACGAGCTGGGTTTGCTGTCGCTCTCGACGGCCGACTATCCAGATCTGCCCGAACTCGCGCGGCGGGCCAACGAACAGTTCCGCGAGCGCAAGGTGAACATCTCCGTTCCCTCGATGCGCGTCGACAAGATGCTGGCCAACATTCCGTGGATGGTCAGCGGCGTCCGCAAGAGTGGCCTGACGATCGCGGTCGAGGCGGCCAAGGACGACATGCGCGCTGCGATCCGCAAGAAAGTCACCGACGGCAATCTGCTGGATGGTGTGACCGAAGCGTGGAAGGCCGGCTGGCGCAGCGTGAAACTCTACTACATGGCCGGCTTCCCCGGCGAGCGGCCCGAAGATATTGACGGCATCTGGGAGGTGTCCAATCAGGTCAGCCAGTCTCGCCGCCGTATCGGCAAGCCACCCGCGGCCGTGAATGCCTCGGTGAGTTGGCTGGTGCCCAAGCCGTACACGCCCTTCCAGTGGGCCGCCCAGCCGCGCGCCGACTACTTCCACGAGGTCCGCCGCCGATTAGCCCAGCTTTCCCGTTCACAGAGATCGGCCGTGAAGGTCAAGACCCACGGCGTCGAGCGCTCGATTCTCGAAGCGGTTCTGGCGCGCGGTGATAGGCGGCTGGCTGACGTGATCGAAGCCGCCTGGCAGCTCGGCGCCCGTTTCGACGGCTGGGACGAGACCTTCGACCACCGCATCTGGGACCGGGCTTTCGAGCAGGTCGGCCTCGATCCCGCCTGGTACGCCCATCGCGAGCGCGCCCCCGACGAGGTCTTCCCCTGGGCACACCTGCACGGCGGCGCCACGGATAGTTATCTACAGCACCAATACGACGACGTGTTCACCAAGATCAACGTCCCACGGCCCCACTCGCCCGAGCGTGTGAGCGTCGGAGTATGAAGAGGATCTTGTCTGGCGTGATAGTGCTTCTGCTATTCTCTGCGTGCGCGATCTCGGCGCACGCGCTCACGCGCCACTTCTACGACTCCGTCTGGCCGGGTCACCCGGATTCTTTTAGAGCGGAAACCGCTTTACTTCCACGGCTTTCGTTCGAACACTTCGGTGAGCATTTCTGGGAAGATCATCAGCAGGCACTCATCTTCCTTTCAGCCTGCTGCGCATTCGCGCTTCCACAGCTCGCCGTATTGTCACTCATTCGAGGTCGGCTGATCGTACCTTGGGTTGTGGCCGCCGTGATGGTCGTCGCAGCCATGGCACTTCGGGACATCTGGCAGCGCTACGATTCTTACTTCCGCTTGTTCTTTTGCGAGCGTTATAGCATCGCTGCCGTTATGAATGAGGCGTGGAGAGATGCTGTCTGGGTAACCAGTTTAGCGCTCGGGGGTTTGCTGTCCGGATTTGGAATCCGAGTCCTTCGTCTATCGCGATCCCTTGCCGGCTTGCAGTGTCGAACCTGCGGCTATGACATCCGTGCGCAGGTAGCCTTGCGGCTTTCGCGCTGCCCGGAATGCGGAGTGACATTGGAGTCATGAACCACAACAAGCGGCGCACAGCCGGCCGCAACTTTGTGGCATGCCTCCATTACTCAGGACCGCAGAGTTGGGGTATCACTGCCCGCAAACGGCAGCCAACACACGCAAATCGTCTTTCGCGATCGTCACGCGCGCGCCACCACCGAGCACGTCGCCTTGGGGGACAAATTCGAAAAGCCAGCGGTCGCCCTGATCCTCGACGGTCACTTCGTCGTCCGGATGGATCGCATCCGCAGCGGCGCGCCGGGCCGCATCCAAGCCTTGAAGAAGTGGATTGAGCAGCAAGACCATCAGCTAAGCATCTTATTCCGTTCGCCGATGACGGAAATCCCCGCGTCTTCATCGATTCCGTAGATAAGCCGCCGACCGATCACGTATCCTCGCATTCGCCTGCGCGCGTGCCAGCGTCGATCTGATTCGCTCGGCGCCTGCTCCCACTCCCGCGCATCCTCGTCTATCGACGGGTTGGGGTGCGTGTGAAACGCGCAATAACCACTTTTCCATTATAGCGATTGCCGGCTTCGAGCAACCCAGGCGCGATCCGGGACCGGTTACCAGGAGACCAGCGCTGGACTTCCAACGATCCGTCGGAATTCAGCAAGATGTAACCACCTTCTTCATGTCGATTCACGGGATCGTCCGCCTGTGAGTCTTGCCATGCCCGGTTTAGCCCGGACTTGACGACCGGGTCGGTCAAGGGATCCATGACGACGATTCTGAAGCGTTCGGGCCGAGAGCGTCAAGGAGGAACTTGGCCGGCACCGCGCTAGTACACGCTAGCATTACGGTGGGCAGCAGTTGCCAATGGCCCCCAGTCCGCTATACTAACTGGGCTTGGCCCGCGGTCGGGCCGCTGGATTCAGTTGACTACGGGCGCGCCATTCGCGTTTGTAGCACGCCCCGCCTTTGCAGTCGGGGTTCTG
>DASXUA010000651.1:0-2602 GCA_036505095.1 Phycisphaerae bacterium | reverse complement strand
CCCGCCTGCGCGTGCTCTTCGAGGACGAGTATCTCATCGCGATCGACAAGCCGCGCGGCACGCCCAGCGAGCGCGGGCCAGATTCCACGGAGGACGGTGCGGCCGAAGCCATCGCCCGGCAGCGCGCGGTGCCCCCGGCGCGCCGGGACGACCGCCCGCCCGTCTGGCGCCCGGTCTACCGCCTGGATCGCGCGACCAGCGGAGTCTTACTGCTCTCCAAGTTGCGCCAGGCCGGCGAACGAATTCGGCAAGCATTCCGCACGGGCGCCATCCAGCAGGAATTCGTGGCGGTGGTCCGCGGCCGCCCGCCCAAGCGCCGCATGACACTCTCGCCGGCTGAAGCTCGCGAGAAGGGTTCAAGTCGAAGATCCGCCGCGGCGGGGTTCAGGGTTCAGGGTTCAGCACCACCGGGGCGGCATATCCAAGCGCAGCGCGGGCATGTTGCCACTCGCGGCACACGCTGCCCGCCGCGGCGGGCCACCCGAGACGACGACAATCGCGAGGCTGTCGTCGAGCTAATCGAGACGGCCGATCGGCGCTCCCTCGTCCGCTACAGCGGCGCCGCTCTGAAGCCCGTACATGTGCGGCTGCACCTGGGCTCGATTCGCCTGGAACCGATCAACAACCTCCTGCATCTGGAGCGCATCAGCTTTGTTCATCCCGTGACGCGCCGCCGAATCCGCGTGACGTCGCCCGTTCCCGCCGGCTTCGCACACGCTCTGACCGGTGCAGCCGAGCGGGATTTGTCTCCAACGGTCGACCGCTCCCCGGCGTCAGAACCCCGGCCGGCAGGCCGGGGCCCGTCAGATGAAATTCGTCCGCCGGCCGCCACATGGCCCACGGGATCGGCCCTGGAGCAGCGCCTTGAAACCGCGCTCGCGCTGCGCGCCCCGCTCTTGTCGGATCCGCGAACGAATGCCTTCCGCGTGCTCAACGGCGACTCCGACGACCTGCCCGGGCTCGTGGCCGAGTGCTTTAGCGATGTGCTGATTCTGCAAGTCCTCCAGGGCCAGGCGCCGGAGGATGAGCCCCTGCTTCACCGCACCGCCGAGTGGTATCAGGCTCGGTTGAAGCTGCGGAGCGTGTATGTGAAGCGGTTCGTCAGGGCCCGTTCGCACCTTCCGGCCGATTCTGACCCGCGCCTCTTCGATCCGAACCCGCTGTGCGGTGAGCCCGCGCCGCCGGAAGTCACGAGTCTGGAAAACGGCCTGTCATTCATCATCCGTCCCTACGACGGTTATTCGGTCGGTTTATTCCTGGACCAGCGCGACAATCGACGACGCGTGCGTGACCTGTCGGCCGGCGGCCGCGTGCTGAACCTTTACGCGTACACCTGCGGCTTCTCCGTAGCGGCCGCGGCTGGCGGGGCGGCCGAAACGGTCAGTGTCGATCTTTCCAAACGGCACCTCGAATGGGGCAAGCAGAACTTTGCGGTGAATGGTCTGTCGCCGGATGCGCATATTTTCGTTCGGACCGACGCAACCGAATACCTCGAACATGCGGCGCGCAAGGGTTGGCGCTTTGACGTCATGATCATTGATCCCCCGACCTTCGCGCGCATGAAGCGCCCGCGCCGAACATTCACGATTACCAGCGGCTTGAAGCCGCTGCTGGAACAGGCCCTGCCGCTCCTCAATCCACGTGGGCATTTGCTGGTCAGCACCAACGCCCGCGAGCTGTCTATTCGCTGGCTGCACGCGCAGGTGACCGAGGCCGCCGCCCACCGGCGCTTTCGGATCATCGAAACCCCGCCCCTACCGCTCGACTTCGCGAGCGACCCGGATTACGCCAAGGGCCTGATCCTGCAATTTTGACTTGGACGTTCCGGCGCACAGGGGCGCATCGGCTACAATACTTATGATCCGTGTCATGCGCTGTGCCGCTGAGCTCCGGCCGCAGGTCCGCCATCGGAATCGGCGGATCCGCCTGTGGCGGACTCGTCACCAGGGCCTTCCGAGCGCTAACCGCGCCGGAAGAGTACGCGCGGTGCGAGAATGACTCGTACTGTCCTCCAGACATCCCGGCTCATGCTGCGCGAGCTGGCGGCGGCGGACCTGGATTTTGTGGCGTGCATGCTGGCGGATCCGGCCGTGATGCGTTTCTGGCCCCGGCCGCAGACGCGCACCGAGGCCGAAATCTGGATTCAGCGCCAGCAGGAGCGCTATGCGCGCCACGGCCACGGTTATTGGCTGGCCGTCGACCAAGCCACGGGGCGACCTGTCGGACAGGCCGGGCTTTTGATGTCGCTGGTGGACGGCGTCGAGGAACCCGGGCTGGGTTACATCTTCCATCGGCCGTTCTGGGGAAAGGGTCTGGCGACCGAGGCTGCCTTCGCAACGCTGGATTGGGCATTCGACGTTCGCGGCTATTCACGGATCATCTGCCTCGTCCGCCCGCAGAATGTCCCTTCCCTGCGCGTAGCGCAGCGCCTCGGCCTGACGCCCGAGCGTTACACCGTCTATGCCGGTTACGATCACCTGCTCCTATCCGCCACGAGTTCGCGCTGACTCCGCGCGTGTAGCTTGAGTTAGCCCAGCAAGTGCTCACGCGCGCGCCGGCCGCTATGAGCAGATCGCGCGGGCGCGCGCAGCATGCCGGCTTA
>DASXUA010000650.1:0-4286 GCA_036505095.1 Phycisphaerae bacterium | reverse complement strand
AGTCCCATAACGGGCGCGAACGGGTTCAGCATCGCCTCGGGATTGCCGAAGAGCGGATGCCCATCGTGCGGCGGTGCATCGGGCAGGCAGAACGGCTGCTGGGCCAGCCCAGTGCGGGCTGTAATAAGCAGCACCAACAGTGCCATCGCTGCCGCGCGCCCGCGCTTCGCAGCAATCCAATCGCACAGCGGCATGGCAGCCTCATCTTCCCTGGCGCCGTGGCAGGAATGACGGCCCCTGCGGCGCATCCTTTGGACGGGATGTCCATATCTTACCAGCCGCAAGCTGTCAGGCATAGGCCCATTTTCCGCCCGTGTGGCGGGTCGAAACCGGGGAGCTACGCTACCAGGCGCGGAGATCGCCGACGACCTCTTCGAGCAGATCCTTGAGCGTCAACAGGCCCATGATGCGCCCGCTGCGGCCGCGCACGAAGGCGATCTTTTGCCGGCTGCGCTGCATGCGGACGATCGCGGCCGCCACGGTTTCGGTGCCCTCCAGATACAGCGCCGGCTGTGCCAGCGCCGCTAGCGAGAATCGCGCGCGGCCGGCGGTGTGCAGACGGTCGAGCAGCTCCAGAATGTGCGCCACACCCAGCACCTGCTCACCGCGCTCGTCAAAGACGGGCAAGCGGGTATAGGGCGTGCGCCGCGCCAGCGACAGCACCTGCTCGGGTGTGGCGTGGCCGGGCAGGCCGATGGTCTGCCAGCGCGGGATCATCACTTGCTGCACCTGCGTGCGCGACAGGCGCAGCACGCGTTCGATCAGTTCCGGATGCGGCGGCACGGCCGGCACACCGGCCTGCAGTTCATGCGTGTGTTCCAGTGCGTCACGCAGCAGGGCCGCGATCTGGGCGCGCGGTCCGAACGGGTTGCGATCGCTGGCGCGCGGGTCGAAACGCCGGATAAGCCAGGCCGAAAGCGCCCCCAGGCCCTGCACAATCCCCGTTGCCCGAATTACGACGCTCGCCACCCATAACAGCAGCGACCCACGATACATCAGACGGTCCGCGTCGCGGCGGAACCAGTTCTTGGGCACTGCCTCGCCGAAGACAAAGACGAAGGGCGTCACGATCAGCGTGATATACAGCTCGCTCACGGCGTTATGGGCCGGCGCGCCGCCGCTGGCGGCCGCGGCACGTGCGGCGTGCACAACCAGGTAGCCGATGCACGCGGTGGCCAGATAATCCGCGGCGACCGTTCCGATCAGCGTCACCAGCAGCGTCGCCGGCTCGTCCTCCAGCAGGCGCGCCAGCCGCACGCCGGCTGGGTCGCCCTGGTCCCGGCGCAGCCGCAATCGCACGCGGCTCAGCGTGTAGAGTCCCGTTTCCGAGCCGGAGAAAAATCCGCCGAGCAACACGCTCAACACGAATCCCGCCAGCGCCAGTGCCCAAACCATTGCATGGCTCGCTTGAAAACCTACGGCAGCGCATGTCATCCAGCGCGACGCACGAAGCGCCATCGGCAGCCTGCCGCCGTCACAACCCGATTTCAGCCTCCACCGCGGTCGTTGGCTTCGCCGCCATTCGTCTGAGCAGCAGCCGATCGATGCGCCGTCCGCGCATCCGATCCACTTTGAGTTCCAGATCGCCGATCCGCACGGCGTCGCCGGTGCGCGGCAACCGGCCCAGCAGCGATACGACCAGTCCGCCCAACGTCTCGACACCGGCGGCGGGCGACAGCAAATCGGCCGATTCCGGTAGCGCCGCACTCAGGGCCTCCGCCAAGTCGCGCACGCTCAGGTCTCCCGACACGCGATACGTCTCGGCATCCACCCGTTGCGTGGCTTCCTCGGGCGAGCGCTCCTCCGTGCTGACGATGTCGCCCACGATCTGCTCCAGCACGTCCTCCAGCGCTACCAGCCCGGCGACGCCGCCATATTCATCCACCACGATGGCGAGCTGCGTCTGCCGCTCGCGAAAATGGCCGATGAGCTGCACCAGGTTGCATTGCCCCGGCACGTAATCGACCGCGCGCAACAGGTGCGGCAGATCGTGCCCGGGTTGCAGGTAGATATCCTTGGCGTAGACCAGCCCGCGAATGTCGTCCAGATCGCGACCATAAACCGGCAGCTTCGTGAGCCGCACCGCGCGCATCCGGTCGCGGACCTGCTCCAAGGGTGTGTCAATGGACACGGCGACGATGTCGACGCGCGGCACCATGACCGAGCGCACCGAAATGCCGGGCAGCGCGATGACCTCCTGCAGCATGTCATTCTCGTACGAGCTGATCAGGCCGCGCCGCGCCGACAACTCGACCAGCGTCTGCAGCTCATCGACCGAGAGCGCCGCGCCGCCCGCGCGTGGCGGGCTTACGAGGCGCGTGAGCGGTTCAATAATGAAAACCGTCAGGACCCAGCGCAGGGGCGCCAGCGCTACCTGCACGACGGCGACGATCGGCGCTACCAGCGGCGCAAGCTGCTCCGCCAGCCCGAGGGCGATGACCTTCGGCAACAGATCGCCCAGCACCAGCACGGCCCCCACCGTCGCGATGCGCAGCGCGGCATTCAGCAGTGGGTTCAGGTGCGTGGCGCGGCTGAGCAGCACGATCGAAACCGCGAAGATCCCGATATTGATGGCCGTGTTGGCGATCAACACGGCCGAAAGCACGCGCGCCGGATGCTGCATCAAGGCCGCGGCCTCGCGCCGCAAGGGGTTGCGCGAGGCGCGGAATTCGCGCAGCTTCGGGCGGCTCAGCGCAAAAAGGGCCGTCTCCGACGCCGACAGGATCGCGGAGCACGCCAGCAGGACCAGCATAAGAACGATCTGGAACCACATGGTGGGCGCGATTGTACCGTCAGAACCCCCCACGTCGCAGATCCGCCGTGGCGGGCCAGTGGGCGATGACGTGCGAGCACGTCACGACGCGCGCAGCTCACCCCGCCCTGGCGGGCGGGGTTCTGATCAGCGCGACGCCCACGGCGTCATTTGAGATTGTCTGTGCGTTGCCGCTCGGTCTCTTCAGAAAGGAGTCTTCGCTCGGCTGGTGTGAGCGATGGCATCCCGTGGCGATGCACCTTCAGCAGAATGTCGTCGATGCGGCGCCGCCGCTCCTGCAGGGCCGTAGCCTCGCGCCGCTCGCGCTCCAGAGCCTTGCGGGCCCGTCGCCGGGCGAAGTAACCCAGCCGTATGGTTCGCGGGCGCTCGCGCTCGGAGTAGCCGCCGAAGCCCGGGCCAAACTCGGCCCCGAATCCCCCCTCCTCGAAGAACATTCCGGCCCGAATGGACTGCCGCGTGTGCCAGCAGGTGATATAGCCAAAGACGGCAATCCCCAGTGCATTCCAGGCCTGCGCGAGAACGCCGAAGATCCCGAGTGCCATCGCCCCAAACATTCCAATGCCGCTGGCCAGTTCCATCGAGCGTACAAAGCCCAACCTCGGCCAGAGCAGCGCCTGAAAGATGCGTCCACCATCCAGGGGAAACATCGGCACGAGGTTGAACAGCAGCATGACGTAATTCAAGCCGAAGAAGTACGCCACCCAGACTTGTGCCGTGGTCAAATAAACGTCCGGAGCGATCGGGTCAAACGGATGCAGCGGGTTCAGTGGAACCGCCCCGGTGCGCTCAGTGAGCCAGATGAGCAGGCCGGCCGATAGCACGCAGAAGATCGGATGCACGACGGGTCCGCAGATGGCCGTGATGAGATGGGCGCGCGGGTTGTGCGGCGGACTCACCATCGCCAGTCCGCCCAGTGGCCACAAGAGCACCTCGTCCGCCTCGCCGCCCACGTACCGCGCCCCGAAGCAGTGGCCGAATTCATGGATCAACACCAGCACGAAGAGCATGGCGAACGAACCGAACGCATACGCCAGGCCCGTGCTCAGCGGCGTGTGCTGACGCGCTTTCAGGGCGTGGTCGATCAGCGGCAGCAACGCCAGCAGCAGCAGCAGATGCACGCGGATCGTGATGCCCCACATCCGGCCGATGGCGAACGACCAGTTGATGGGGTTATCGAGTGGTCTGGGTGAACGCGTCATACCGCTTGCACTTCATTAGCAAAATCGTCGCCAATTCAACTCGCAGCGCGGCAGCACTATAGCCGGTCGGTTCGTCCGGCGTGCTGTTCATCCTGCCGCTGCCGCTCGGTAGCTTCTTGCAACATCCGCCGCTCGGCATAGCTCAGGCTTTGGACACCGTGCTCGTGAACCTTCGCCAGGATTTCATCGATCAGTCGCGCATCGTCCGCGCGCTGCTGAACGCGTTGGTGAAAACCGCGCGCCGTTCGACCAGCACGCAGGCGACCGATCCCCAGCCGCGTCCACCAGCGATCGCCCGCCCACGCCCACCAGGC
>DASXUA010000649.1:0-5679 GCA_036505095.1 Phycisphaerae bacterium | reverse complement strand
AGGACACACAATACCCTGCTCTGCCACGAGTTCACAACAAAGACGGTGAGGTCGAGAGTGCCGTCTCCGTTCATGTCGCCGAAGTCCACCACCACGGGTTCGAAATCATCCGCCGGATAGGTCAGCAGCGGGCCAAACGTGCCGTTGCCGTTGTTCATCATCACGACTACCTGACCGAGGGCCGTCTGCCCGACGGCCATATCCAGATCGCCGTCCTGATCCAGATCGCCCAGGTCCAGCTTGTAGCCGTCGTGTAGGTTTCCCGGCTGGGTGAAATTGATGCTGTAATGCACGGGTACTGCGAAAATCCCGTTGCCCTGATTGAACACAACCGAGACGATTTCGTTACTAACCGTTGCCAGGTCGAGGTCGCCATCGAGATCGAGATCACCGACCGCCACCGACCAGGCGTACGCGGCCGGCGCGGCGGAGCTGGTCGGCGCGACGAAGGCGCCGTTGCCGTTGTTGCGCAAGAGCGCGACACCGCCGGGCCCAGCGGGTACGGCGATGTCCAGGTCACCGTCCCCATCGAGATCACCGGCGGCCATGTACGGCCCGCCGAAGGCAAAGGGCTCGGTGTAGTAAGCCGTGTTATCGGGGATGTCGAGGACTGGATAGGTCACGGCCGGCGCGAGCACTCCGCCCCCCGTGTTCAGCAGGATCGAAACATTGTTGCTTTCAGCATTGCCCACCGCCACGTCTAGTTTTCCATCGCCGTTGAAATCGGCGATGAGGCTCATGCGCGGCTGGGTGCCGACGGCATACGTCACGCGATTGGGGAACGTGCCTCCGCCACCGTTGATCAGGACCGAAACCTGCCCGCTAAAATCATTGGTGACCGCCAGATCGTTCAGCCCATCGCCGTTCAGGTCTCCGATAGCCACCGAGGTCGGATAGTCGCCGCAATCGTAGATGGCGTAGCTCGGGAAAGTCCCGTCACCAGCGTTCAGCAGCACGCTGATGTTCGTCGTCGGATCGAACGCAGGGTTGTGCCCGGCCCACGTCGAGACGGCATCCAGATCGCCGTCCCCATCGAGATCGCCGATGGCCCCATTGGTCGGCGTCATGTCGACTGCGCCGTTGACTGCCATAATAGGATTCAGCATGACCTCCGGGTTCCCAAACAGCGGATGTCCGTCACCGTTGGCATCAGCCAGACAGAACCCCTGCTGGGCCTGCAATCGCCCGGCACCGATCGTCAGGAGGCAAACGGACAATGTGAGCGGCGCTTCTGCAAACCGGGGATGAAATCGCATGAGGCCCTCCATCAGGAGTCGATTCTACTCGGCTGGCCGCTGCGCGCGCAGCGCTACCGCAGCACTTATCGGCACCTTACCGCCTCCGCCCGCAACCCCGCACCCTGACTGTTGAGTCGTGGTGCGGTACGGGCGAACGGATGACCGAGCCCAATCTAGGCCGGCGCCGGCCCATGCGTCTTGTCGCTGTCGATGGCGCGGGCGCTGGTCGGCAGGTGCACGGTGAAAGTGGTCCCCTCGCCCGGTCGGCTGCGCACCTCGATGCGCCCGCCCAACTCGGTCACGACCTTGCGGGCCGCGGCCAATCCCAGACCGGTGCCGCGCTGTCCCTTGGTTGAGTGGAAGGGTTCGAACAGCACGCTAAGCGATTCGGGCGCGATGCCCGGACCGTTATCCTGGATCGTAACCAGGGCGTCGCCCGCGGCTGGGTCGAAGCTGGTCTTGACCAGCACGCGCCCGCTGTCGGCCGGTGCGGCGTCCACGGCGTTGGTCACGATGTTCAGCACCGCCTGGTGGATGCCGTCGACGTCCAGCGGAATGGGCGGCAATTCATCCAGGTCGGGCAGCAGCATCACGTGCCGATCGTCGGCGTGGCGCTGCGCCAGCTCGACCACCTCTTCGACCACGCGATTGAGCTGGGCCATCTCGATGTTCGGCACGCGCTGTTTGCTGAAAGCCAGCATGTTGGTGGCGAGCTGATAGGTGCGGTCGAGGTTGCGCCGCATGATCTGCCAGCCTGAGCGGATGTTTTCGAGGTTGTTGCGCTTCAGGCCCATCTCCAGCACGTCGGCGCCGCTGCGGATGCCCTGCAGGATGTTGCGGATGTGATGCGAGAGATACGCGACCGTCTCGCCGGTGGCCGCCAGCCGCTCGTTGCGCATGCGTGACGCCAGAAGCTGCGCGTTCTCGATGGCCAGCCCGGCCATCCGCCCGATGGTGGCCGCAAGCTGCATCTGCTGATGTGTATAGGTGTGATGGTGCATCGAGCAATCCATGTGGATGATGCCGTGCACGTCGTCGTGCGTCAGAATGGGCACGCAGATCACGCTGTGCAGTCGCATGCGATGAATGCTGTCGTCGCGGCTGTTCTCGGCGAACCGCTGATCCGTCATGGCGTTGGCGCAAAGCACGCCCTCGCGCTTCTGGAGCACATGATTGATGATGGTGCGCGAGGTGCTGATCTTCTGGCCGTCGCGCTCGGCCGGCAGGCGCCAGCGCACCACTTGCGGTTCGAGCGTGCCGGTCTGGGGATCGCGCAGCAGGATAAAGCAGCGATCGACCGTGAAGTGATCGAAGATGGTGTCGGCCACCCGTTCGAGGAACTCCTTGGGATCGGTGACGGTGCCGATCGTCTCGGCCAGTCGGAAGATGAGCTTCCAGGCGTGGACCGCGTCGGCGGTTTCGGGCGCAGCCAGGATGACGCTGTCTTCGCTGCTGGCGGAAGCCGCCAGTATCGAGGCATCGAGCTGCCGCCCGGCCGCGTCGAGATCGAGCAAGTCGCGCGTCATCGTCGGCCCGCTGAAGCGCTCCACCGATTCATCGCCGCCGAAGACCAGCAGCGTGCTGCCGACCTTGATCTGGTCGCCGTGCTTGAGCCGCATGGCCGTCTCGAGGCGGTGTCCGTTGACGTAGGTGCCGTTCGAGCTGTTCAGGTCCGCGATCATCCAGGTGCCGTTGCTGGGCACAAGCTGGGCATGCCGCCGCGAGACCGTGTTGTCGTTGATGGGGATCTGCTCGGCGTTGCGGCCGAGGATGACCGCCTCGCGATTCGTCTGGAATGTCCGGCCCTTGTCCGGGCCCTGGAGTACATGCAAGCTGGCCACGACGAGTCCCCGCAGAGGTGTCCGGCGGCCAAAGTCTACGAGCGCGGGTCGGTCCGCGAAGGCGTCCCTGCCTTCGTATTCCATCATATTTTGCACCCGCCCGAACGTCAATCATGCTACGGGTGGCATGCTTTCACGCGCAGCGGATAAGCATGCATGGCGAGCGGCATGCTTTCACGCCCGCCGCGGCGGGTAAGCTGCGCGGGTAAGCGTGCCGAGCGCTGTATGGCTACCCGGCTAAAACCGTGAAGCCATGCCACCCACGCCGCGGGCCCGTTGACGCTGCCGTCAACATCGTTACGGTACGCATGTCAAATGCGTTGGGCGCCTCGTCATCGCGGGACGCACGCCACCGGAAGGAGCCCTCGACACGCCGCCGGCAAAAGTCCGCACGCAAGCGGGGTCCGCCGTCGCGGACGCGGCAAGGGAAGCCGTTATGCGTTGCCCCTCCTGCAAGAAGCTGGACACGGACAAGGTGATTGACTCGCGCGCGACGGAGTCGGGCACGGCCGTCCGGCGGCGGCGCGTGTGCATGGCCTGCAACCGGCGCTTCACCACCAAGGAGCGCGTCGAATCCGAGATTCGCCTGATGGTCGTGAAAAAGGATGGCACGCGCGTTCCCTATCGGCGCGAGAACGTGCTGCAGGGCGTCCGCACCGCGTGCTACAAACGCCCTTATCCCGACGAGCGCCTCGAAGAGCTGGTTGACGCGGTCGAAAGCGATCTGTTCCGCGACTTCGACCGCGAAGTCTCCAGCCGCGACATCGGCCAGATCGTGGTCCGCCATCTGCGCGCCCTCGACAAGGTCGCCTACGTCCGCTTCATGAGCGTCTATCGCGAATACAAGGACGTGGACCAGTTCATCGAGGAAATCCAGGACGCCCGCGAACGCGCCGCCACCGAAGCGCCGAATCAACAATCCCTTTTCGAAGAAGGCAAGCCATAGCCGCGTGCCACAATTGACGGGTTCGTCTTCGGCGACCGCGCGCGCCGTTTGCGCTACCCAGTGCTTCCAAGGCAGCGATGGCAGATGCCCCCCGGGGATTCACCCCCGAAGTTGACACAATGACTCTCAAGAGCATAATGTACATTGGCGACCCTTGGAGCACAGCAGCATGACTCAGACCAGTATCGTGGAATTACGGCGAAACCTGTCCGATGCGCTGAACCGCGTGGCCTACGGAGGAGAACGCGTGATCTTGAAGCGGCGCGGCAAGGGCGTCGCGGCGCTCATATCGCTGGACGATCTCGCCGCGCTGGAAGCGGCCGAGGATCGCCTCGATATCGAGCTGGCCCGCGCAGCGCGGGCTGAAGGCGGTCGCCCGGTCCCGCTCGAAGAGGTAGCCGAGCGGTTGAAGGTCGCTCTGCCGCGCAAGCGGCAGCGCGTCAAGGCACGGGGCCGCTGACGCCATGCCGACATACCGAGTCGAGTTGCTCCCGCGCTCGATTCAAATCCGACTGGTGCGGGCCGTCTACGCCCTCGCCGATGACCCGCGACCTGCGGGCTGCAAGAAGCTGGTCGGCGACAAAAACTTGTGGCGCGTCCGCGTCGGCGACTACCGCGTTCTCTACGAGATACATGACAAGCGACTGCTCGTGCTGGTAGTGCGAGTGGCGCACCGGAAGGACGTGTACCGTCGCAAGTAGCCGCATCGCGACCGTTCATCATTGCGGGCCAAGTACACGCCGGCCATCTGAACGAGGCCATACGGCGTAATTGCGACCGCTTCCCCGGCGATTTCATGTTCCAGCTCACGAAGGCGGAATACGAGAACTTGAGGTGCCAATCTGGCACCCCAAACTTGAAATCGCAAATTGCGATATCGAGACCCCTGAGCAGCGCGTCGGTCGGCACGAAGAACACTTTTCCGCGGTCATCCAAGCCATTTGCGAAGGGCAGGCCCATGGGCTACCAACCGAAGTCAATGATTGCCGACCCGCCATCCGCCATGTCGGCGTGGGCGAAGAATTGAATCCCAGATCCTTGTAAGACGATGAATGCTGTTGTAAGATTATGAATGTATTCAGTGGGAACGCGGGATGGATGAATATCCGAGCAAGATTGCACGCGCCGTAACGGGCGTTACGCCGATGCAGCTTTCGTACTGGGCGAAAACTGGACTGGTGGTTCCATCGGTGTCGCCTGGGCGCGGGCGCGGGGCGCAGCGCCGCTATTCCTTGCGTGACCTGGTACAACTCGCCGTGGTCGGGCGCTTGCTCGGTGCGGGTATCAGCCTGCAACGGGTTCGCAAGGCCGTTGCCTACCTGCGCAGACACTTCCCTGACCTGTCGCATCCGCTGGCCGAACTGACGTTGCTGACCGACGGCGAGAGCGTGTTTCACCTGACCGCTGACCCAAGAGTGATTGTGGATACGGTGCGGCACGCGGGGCAGCTTGTGTATGCCCTGGCGTTCGGCGAGTTGGTCGATCAGGTTCGTACCAAACTGGCGGCCTATCCCATGCGGCAAACGCGAGCCGTGACTGTGGGCAACTTTGAGTTTCCCGTTATTCTGACGCCGGACGCCGAGGATGGCGGGTACGTGGCCGAGTGTCCAAGCCTGCCCGGCTGCCTCTCGCAAGGGGAGACCATCGATGAGGC
>DASXUA010000648.1:0-2815 GCA_036505095.1 Phycisphaerae bacterium | reverse complement strand
GAGCGCCCGGGTGGCATGGGCAAGCAGCCTTATCGCTTGCCCGTGCGCCTCGTCAGAACCCCCCACCCCGAACCCTCCTGAAAACTGAAAACCGAAAACTGACCACTAAATCCCATACCCATGCATCCCACACTCCGTCTTGCCGGTTCCCGCCCAGCGCCCGGCGCGCGTGTAATCCTGCACGCCGGCGCCGGGCACCGGCTGCGTGCACTGCATGCAGCCGATGCTGGGATAGCCGCGCTCGTGCAGCACGTTGTAGGGCACGCCGTGCTCGCGGATGTATTGCCACACCTGCGGCCGATCCCAGCCCGCCAGCGGGCTAACCTTTAGCAGCTCGTATTTCCAATCCCACTCGACCACCTCCAAGCCGGCGCGCGTGCTCGACTGTCCGCGCCGCAGTCCCGTCACCCACACGTCCACCCCGCACAGCGCGTCTACCAGCGGATCCACCTTCCGCAGCTTGCAGCACAGGTCCGGATCGCGTTCCCACAAGCGCTCGCCGTACAATTCAGCCTGTTGTTCCGCCGTCAGCGTTGTTCCGCGATTGACGAATTCGATCTGCGGATAGCGCTGCGCCAGCCGCCGCCGCAGCTCGTGCGTCTCGGGAAAGAAGAAATGCGTATCCAGGTAGACCACCGTGAAGCGTGTGACGCGCTCGGCCAGCATGTCGAGCAGCGCGCAGCCTTCCATCCCGAACGCGGTGGTGGCCACCATCCGCCGTCCGGCGAAACGCTCCAGCATCCAATCGATGATCTCGATCGGCGTGCTGCTTTCCGACACTTTGCCGTTGCCATTCTGGCGCAATACGGTCAAGTTCATCCCAGCTTCCACGTGTATGCGCTAAACCCCAATAAACAAAAAGACCGTCAGGACGGTTCCTGACGGTCTGAATACATCATGGCCGTAAACTAGGCGGCCGCGCTACCGATCAGGAAAGTCCCCCCGGAAGATTGGAAGACAACAACAGGCGCAACAACCGTGACTGGCGGCGCAATGTTGGCCGAAGCCGGCCGGCCGCGAAACAAAGATAGGCTGGGCGCCCTCCATGCTCTCCACACCATAGCGATTCGTTACGCGGGTGTCAACCGTCTGCCGGAGATTCTTCCGGATGGCTCGCTGCGGCCTTATCCGGCTCGCCGGCGCGCAGCGTGCGGGGCGTATCGAAGACGTTCACGCCGTACAGCTTGCGCACAATTTCCGGCAACTCCGGCGGCCAGTCTATCGGACCCTCGCGGCGCGGCACGCGCCCGGCGCCCGCCTGTGGCTCACCCAGCAGCTTGAACATGGCGTTCAGGACCGTGCCGGACAGCTTCCGCGGGCAACTGACCAATTGCTCAACCATCGCCCCCATCACCGCGAGTTGCGTGTGCCGCCGGATTTGCGCCGCATCGAGCCCCTCGAACGCGGCCGCCAAGGCGCGTAGCAGTTCACCGGCGTCCTGCACGCGTGCGCGTAGCGCGGCCGCATCGGGGCACGTTGGCGACTCGCCCGCCGCGCCGCGCTGGATGGGCCTTTCGTCGGCCTGCGCCGCGCGAGACCCGGGCGGGTGGCCAGCAGATCGCTCCGCGTCCGGCAGATCAGCAGATAAATTTGAGCGGTTGGACGTTTGGACGGTTGGCCGCTTACGGGCTCGCCCCGTTTCGACTCCGCGGCTTTTCGATATTTCGACTTTTTGCATGGGCTGTTTCTCCGTTCGAGTGTTTCCCCGTCTGCAGGGCTTCCAGCCGCGCCAGCGATTCGCGCGTGCTCTGCAGCGCCTCGCGCACCAGCAGGCTCTCGCGCAGCCACTCTTCCTTGGTCGCGTAGTTGCGCTGCACCGCGGCCAGCTTTTCGGTCAGCCGCGACACACGTTCGCCGGTGCGCTCGATCTGCCGCGACAGCTCATGATGCCGCGCCGCCTGCGCTTCGTGCGTCGATTTCAGGAAAATGACGACCAGCGTGACCGGCGCGGCCGTCATCGTCCCCAGAATCGCAACCAGCGTGGCAATCGTTTGCAGCGGCATGGCATTCCCCGCTCTCGCGGGCGGGTCAGAACCCCCCACGGCCTGCCCGCCGGTCTGTTGGGCGGGCCAGTGGGGGGCGACGTATGGGGCGTTATCGCCCGCGCTGGGTGCTGGGTGCCCCACCCTTCGCAGCCTTATCGCGAAGGGTGGGGGGACTGATGATTCAGCGCAACGGCCCAATCATCCCGATCACCTGCGAGACCAGCGCCAATAATCGATTCGCCGTATCGACGCGGATCAAGCCGTCGACCAATTCCTGCCGAAACTGCTGCACGACCTCATCATTGCGCAGCGAACGCACCGCGCTCGTCCGCGGCGGCGCCGTCAACTCGGCCGCAATCGCATCGGCCGGTTCCTTACTCACCATTCTTTCCAGAACCGACACCAACTGTTCCAAATGTTCCGTAACCTGACTCATCCTGGCACCTCCTGACTACTCACCACGTTTAGCCCCTGGCCCGCAGGGCCGCGCTGCGACGCGCTGTAATTGCAGACGCGCCGATTCCCCGGCCGGGCGAGCGCATCCGCCGCGGCGGATTGCGGCTAAACGTAAGCCATGTGCCGCCCGCCACTCAGCATTCATTGTCCACCACTCGCCGCACGCGGCGCGGGTCGCGGCGTGTGCGTCTGCTGCACGAGCGTCTGCAGATAGCGCCGCACCTCATCACTCAGCGTCAGGCTGTCGATGGCAAGCTGCCGCAAGCCCCCGGTGATCTCGCGCAGCACGACCACATTGTCGAGCGCATCGGTGTGCCGCTGCCATTCGACGCGCCGATCGCCCCGCACCTTCCGCAGCGCAGCCGTAAAATCCT
>DASXUA010000647.1:0-1602 GCA_036505095.1 Phycisphaerae bacterium | reverse complement strand
GCGGGAACCGGCAAGACGGAGTGTGGGATGCATGGGTATGGGATTTAGGGTTCAGGGTTCAGAACCCGCCCGCCAGGGCGGGGTGATGTGGGCGGGCAACCATGCCCCAGATGTCACCCCCCACTGGCGTGGGGGGTTCTGACGAGGCGCACGGGCAAGCGATAAGGCTGCTTGCCCATGCCACCCGGGCGCTCGCTGAAAACTGAACACTCAACCGGGGGAAATGATGTCGGACGAGAGCAAGGAATCCAAAGTCGAGACGGCCAAGCGCGCCAGCCGGCAGTTGCGCGGGAGCATTGGCGAGACGCTGGCCGGTGAGACGACGCACTTTGAGCAGGACGATCAGCACCTGCTCAAGTTTCATGGGACGTATCAGCAATATGATCGCGTGGCGCGGCGCGCGGCCGGGGCGGGGCGCGAGGAGCGGGCCTATGCGTTCATGGTGCGCTGCAAGATCCCCGGCGGCGTGGTGACGGCCGATCAATATCTGGCGCTGGACGCTGCCGCCGATGAATGGGCTGGCGGGACGCTGCGCATCACGTCGCGCGAGGGATTGCAGTTCCACGGTGTGCTCAAAGATGATCTGAAGGCCACGATCCGGCGCGTCAACGAGACGCTGCTGACGACCCTCGGCGCCTGCGGAGACGTGTGCCGCAACGTCATGGCCTGCCCGGCACCAGTTTCCGATCCGGCCGTCGCGCAGGCGCGCGACCTAGCCGCACAGATCGCGCGCGAACTCACGCCGCGCACGCGGGCTTATCACGAAATCTGGCTGGACGGCGAGAAGGTTGAAACCACCGAAAGTGAGGAGCCGTTCTACGGGACGCAATATCTGCCGCGGAAGTTCAAGGTGGCCGTCGCGCTGCCGCAGGACAACTGCGTGGACGTGTTCTCGGACGACGTCGGTCTGGTGGCGGTGATCCGCGACGGCGTGCTGGCGGGTGTCAACCTGCTGGTGGGCGGCGGGCTGGGAATGACACACGGCAAAGGCGATACGTTCGCACGGTTGGCCACGCCGCTGGGGTATGTCGAAGCGGGCCAGGCGGTGGCCGCCGTGCGGACGATCGCGGGTATGTTTCGCGATTACGGCAATCGGGTCGAACGGCGGCACGCGCGGCTCAAGTACGTGATCGAGGAATGGGGGCTGGAGAACTTTCGCGCCGAGTTCGTGCGGCGCGCGGACTTTGCGCTGCGGCCGAGCGTCGAGACCGGGCGCTGGGATTTTCATGACCACCTGGGAATTAACGCACAGGGCGATGGACGCTGGTTCTATGGGCTGTTCGTCGAGAGTGGGCGGATCAAGGACACATCGACGCGGCGTACCAAGAGCGCGCTGCGGCGCATCGTGCGCGAGCTGCGTCCGGGGATCGTGCTGACGCCGACGCAGAACCTGCTGCTGACCGATTTGCCGCGCGGATGGATCGAGCGCGTCGAGGAGATTCTGGACGAATACGGCGTGGTGCGCTCGGCGCGCGTGTCGCTGGCGCGGCGCTACTCGATGGCCTGCCCGGCGCTGCCCACGTGCGGCTTGGCGATCTCGGAGGCGGAGCGCGTGCTGCCGGAGGTGATCGACGCGTTCGAGCGCGAGCTGGCGGAGCTGGG
>DASXUA010000646.1:0-1915 GCA_036505095.1 Phycisphaerae bacterium | reverse complement strand
CCGCGAGGAGTCCAGACGGGGGTTCGCGGGTCCGCTCGGGTCCAGCCGACTTGCGAAAATGTCTGAGAAAATCCGCGTCAGTCCTTCAGGTGCTAACCATCTCGCCCGACTTTTAATCGGGCGGCCTCTGCTCTTGCGGGTTTCAGAGACCGTTCATTCTTCGCGCATCGATACAGCCCTTGCAGATGGTCCGGAATCACCGCTGCCCTGGACATGGTTCCTCTCCCTCACGAATAATTTCGAGGTGGTTGAAGGCGGACCATCACCACGACGGCCCGCTCAAGTTGCCAGATCCCGCTCACCGCTCTACGCCGATCACGCCGTCGACACGCACCTCCGATCGCACTCCGCGTCTTCGCACGCGCGGTCGATCGTGTCCGTTGGGTCCTCCCAAAAGCTGAACGCGCCCCGATACCAGCTCCCGCCCAACTGGATCAATAACGGCCGCCACTCGGCGAAGTTGCCGGACACGGTCCACACCCGCCGCGGCACCTTGCCGGGACGGCTTGGCGTGGTCATGCCTGCCAGAATGGTCAGTCCGGCGCGGGCGGTGGCTGTGGTGGGCTTGCCACTACGAGTCGTGTCAGTAGCGGTACTGGTGGTCGTCCCAGTACTGCCTGCGCCGTTCAGGTACTGGAGTCGCTGACGGGCGCGGGTGATATTCCCGCCCAAGTTCTGCAGCTTGTAACTCAGGAACCCTTTGTGCTCGACGTCGTGATACGGACACAGCCGCGCGAGCTCGATCAGCTCCGAGATCTCGGCGTCCTTTGCCGGCGGATCGAGATGCGTCTGGAGCGCGCCGAGTCCGTGCTTGCGAACGCAGGCATTGATCGCCTTGATACGCTCCCGCTCGGCTTCAAGGCTGGCGATCTTCTCCTGCAGCCGCTTGATCGCGTCGACATCGTCGGAGTAAACCGCGTGCTCGGCCTGCCGTCGATCTCGTCGGCACGGCTGGTCATGCCGGTGGCCAGGCGCCAATGCTCCACGCCCCTGCTCATGTTGTGGTGGATGCGCACGGCGTCGCGACGGGCGCGGCGTTCGCTATGATGCCAGAGCGGCCCGCCGCGAAGCAGCGGAGCCAAGGCGCCTTTGATCCGCTGGGTATCGGTCCCGCTCAAGCAGATGCCCAAATTTGGCGCTTGCGTGCCCTGCCGTTTCGCTATACCTTCAGCGCGGCTCATCCATTCAGTGGATGCGTGCAAATGCTGAAAAGAGTTAGTGTGCCTGTGTTCCTAGTCGCTGCGATGGCTTGCGGCGGCACCGGCACGACAACATCATCGTCTCCGACGCCGACGCCAACCGCGACGACGTTCTCTCTCAGCGGACGAATCACAGACAGCGCGACTTCCAACGGGATTTCCGGTGCAAACGTTTCCATTGCTGACAGTCAAAACGCGGGCAAATCTGCGACCGCGGATAGTTTGGGAAACTACAGTTTTAGCGGACTGCAGCAAGGAGGATTCACGGTCAACGCCGCCGCGGACGGCTATACTTCGTCGTCCAAGGGCCTTATGCTCACGTCGAATCAGACGCTCTCGTTTCAACTTTCGCGGGTCTGCGATCCGTGGCCGGATGAAATCGCAGATATGCTTGCACGGCTACCTCTTCCCGTCGGGATTTGTCTTAGATACGACCCGATTCGGGGGAGCAGTTACGACGAGACGAGCCTTGTCGTAACCGTTACCACCGGCCCAGACCCCAACCCCTATGGCAAGATAAGTACCATGGCTCATGAGCTGGGCCACGCACACCAGCATTGGTTGAGCCAGTCCATAGGAAGCCCGACCATACATGATTGGACCCGTACCAGGGAAGGGCAGGCGTACCTCGACGCGGGAGGCTGGGCCGCCGTCGCAAATTGTGGGAGCCCGGCCAACCGGACGTGTTGGAGACAAGACATCGCCTTTTGCGAGCG
>DASXUA010000645.1:0-6650 GCA_036505095.1 Phycisphaerae bacterium | reverse complement strand
GCCGGGCATGAAGGTCTGCGCCACCACGTCATCGGCCTTGACCGACTGCCCTTCGCGGACCAGCACCTCACCCACAATCGGCAGCAGGCGTCGCCGGCGAACCGTCGTGACTTCCGTAACCGTCAAGCCGGGTGTGTAGGCGTGGGCCATCGGGTGGGTTCAGGGTTCAGGATTCAGGGTTCAGGGAATTATCGATTTTCAGATTTCCGACTTGCTCAATACAGCCGCAGGGCTGCGACCCACGCCTTCATGCGCGCCTGACTTTCCCTTCCATCTTCGGGCAACTTCAGAGGTCTGCCGCGGCCATCCAGAATCACGCCCACCGTGCCGCCCTTGACCTCAGTTTCGACGCGCTTGCCCGCTCCGGCGCCGAGGTCGAAGCCACGTGCCGGCTCGAGCACCATGCGGGCGTTCTCATCCTCGGGCAAGGGAATCAGTTTCATTTCGCCGAATTTGATCTCGCCCGACTGCTTGGCGCCCATGTGGTCAAACGTGTAGGCAAAGCACGTCTGGCCTAGCTTACCCTCACCTTTGGCCGCGACGCACGTGCCCAGATAGATGAGGCAGTCCTTGGCGAACACCTCCATCGCCGCTTTGGGATGCACTTGCGCCAACACGCCCAGATGCGGCATCATGAAGATGCTGTCCTTCGCGAGCGCGGTGACACCCTCCGGCTCGAAAGCATCGATCAGCATCATGGCCGTCTGCTGCATCCGCGGCGCATGCGAGAGGACGCCGCCGGAAGCCACCAACAGGTCCAGCTTCAGCATGTTGACGATCGACTCGCCGCCGGTTGTCTGGTCGAACACGTCGCCGATGCTGCGCTGCTGCTGCACGCCCTTCAGCGTCGTGGCGAAGCTCTTGTGCTGAATGAACGCCAGCCGCAATGCCTCGCGCGCCACCGCCTGCTCGAAGACCAGCTCCTCGAGCGTCTGCGGAATGGTCGTCGGACGGATCATCTTGTTCTTCACCCGGTTCCGCAGCTCGCGCTCGTTCATCTCGAAGTGCACCCAGCGCAGGATCTTCGGCAGCGTCGCCTCGGCGCACACGTTCGAGATCGAATACGACATGCCCAGGTTGGCGCTGACCGTGCGGTTGAATACGCCATCGAAGACGCTGAACACGTCGGTGGTGGCGCCGCCAATGTCCACGCCCACGGCATTGATCCCCTGCAAATCGGCAATGGTCTTGAGAATGTTTCCGACGGCGCCGGGCGTCGGCATGATCGGCGCATCGGCCCATTCCATCAGCCTGCCGTAACCCGGCGCGTGGGCCATCACGTGTTCCAGAAACATGTCGTGGATTTTCTCGCGCGCCGGACCCAGGTTTTCGCGCTCCAGCACCGGCCGCAGGTTCGGCACGATCGACAGATCGACTTTGCCGTCGAACGTCCGCTCGACGATCGAGGCCGCATCCTTGTTGCCCGCGTAGATGACCGGCAGTCGATAGTTGCCGCCCAGCCGCGGACGCGGATTGGCCGGGGCAATCAATTCGGCAAGCTGCACAACGTGCGTCGTCGTGCCGCCATCGATGCCGCCGGAGATCAGGATCATGTCGGGCCGCAACTCGCGGATGCGCGCGATTTGCTCGTGCGGGCGGCGTTTGTCATTGCCCGCAATCACATCCATCACGATCGCGCCGGCGCCCAGCGCGGCGCGCTCGGCGCTTTCGGCCGTCATGGCGCGCACCACGCCGGCCACCATCATCTGCAAGCCGCCGCCGGCGCTGGAGGTCGAGATGTAGATGTCACAGCCTTCGCTGCCGCGCGCCGGCCGGATGATCTGGCCGTCCGCGTCGATCAGTCGCCGTCCCGACAATTCGGCCACTTCGCCCACTGCATTCAGCACCCCCAGGGTGACGTCTTCGAACGGCGCTTCGACCGTCGTCGGCGCTTCGCCGCGGTGGGTCTGGCGGTACTGATCTCCGACTTTCTGAATCAGGATGGCTTTGGTGGTCGTGCTGCCGCAGTCCGTCGCCAGAATGACGTTGATCTTGTCCGGGTCGATGCTCATGGGCGCGGCGCTTCCGGGGCATCAGGCTCAGCGCGCCAACTCTCCAACCGCCCACAGAGATAATCGATGCTCCCGCGCCGCTCGAGAAAGGTCGCGAAGGCCTGATAATGTTGCGGATTCAGCAGCGCCGTGGCGAAGGGCCCGACGTAGTGCAGCAGCGCCGCTCCGACATAATTGAGATTGCGGCCCGTTTCCAGAAAGAGCAGCGCGGGCGTGATCAGGCCGCGCCGTCCGATCTCCAGAACGATCCGATCGACCGCCGCGCGTTCAGCATCATCGGGCTCGGCCGGACCGGGCGGCTCGACTGCAAAAGCATGCCGCAGCCAATTCCTCATGAGACGCACCGCTCGGGCCGCCGGCTCGATTCGCAAGGCTCGCGCGGCAGCTTGGGCGGCACCAGCCTGCTTCAGTCCGTCGGCCGGCTCAAGTCTAACGGTCTGGCGGATGTCTCGCAAATCAGCGGATCGGCGACGGCCGCCCGAGTCAAAGTTGATTGGCGGCAACGACCGGGTTACAATACCCCGGCTCGGACTGGTGGGGGAGCGAGCGCCCGCCACATGGTGCCGCAGCCGGGTGGCTGTCGCGCCTGCAACGTTGGATTGAGATTCCCCGATGGCGAAGATTCTGATTGTCCATGCGGACAAGACCACTCGTCATGTTCTGGAAGCGTTTGCGTCGCTCCATCACCAGGTCACGCTGGTCGAAGACCTGCGGCACGCCGCCCGGCACCTGGGCAGGCATCCGCCCGATGTGATCCTCGCCGGTCTGGACGTGCGCAAGAAGGAAGCCATTCAGCTTCTCTATTACCTGCGCCGCGAGGATTTGAGCATCCCGACGGTTGTCATTGCTGGACCCGGCGCGGGCATCCATCAGGTGCTCGCGATGAAGATCGGCGCGGCCGCTTTCCTCGAATACCCCATTGAGCGCGACATTCTGAACCAGGCCATCTCCCAAAGCCTGCAAGCTTCCAAGGAAGCCAAAGGCGAGGTCCCCCCGATCACGGAAGAAGAGTCCAACTCCAACCTCACCGAACTCGAGCGCAAGCTCAATCGGCACATGCAGTGCTTCGCCGGTAAGAACCAGGTCTACCTGCAGTCGCTGATCGTGGGCCGCAACCACACCACTAAACCGCGCGTCGCGCTGAAGTGTCCGCTGCGCAAGCAGTTCGGTCTGCCGCCGACGATCTATTATGAGTACATCCGCGACGTCTGTTGCGGCAACCCGGCCGGCTGCCCCGCCTTCCAGGAATTCCGCGCTCGAAACAGCGCGTGAATCCGCGATTGTCCTCTTGGCCATTCGCGAAGGCGGCCGCCGGATGTCGGACGCTCATGGCCAACGGCTCGCAACTTGCTACACTCCCGTCATCATGGTCATTACCATTGATGGTCCGGCCGGCGCGGGGAAATCAACCGTGGCCCGCAAACTCGCCGCCCGGCTCGAGTTGCCCTATCTGGATACCGGCGCGATGTACCGTGCCATCGCCCTGACCGCCATGCAGCAGGGGGTCGAGTTATCCGACACGGCGCAGCTCATCGAACTCGCCCGACGGACGCGGCTCGAAGTGGATTGCGGTCCGACGCACTCGCGCGTGCGGGTTGATGGGCACGATGTGAGCGAGGCCATCCGCACCATGAGTGTCAATCAGGCCACCCCCTTCGTCGCCGGTGTGCAGGCCATCCGCGACGTGCTGGTGGACAAGCAGCGTGAGATCGGCCGCGGCCTGGGCTCATTCGTGACCGAGGGGCGCGATCAGGGCAGCGTGGTGTTTCCCCAGGCCGAGGTAAAGTTCGTGCTCGACGGCTCGCCCGAGAAGCGCGCCCAGCGCCGCCATCAGGAGATGTTGGCCGAGGGCGAGGACATCGACTACGAAACCGTGTTGCGCAACGTGGTCCTGCGCGACGCCAATGATGCCAAGCAATGGGCCGCCCTGCTAATCCCCGGGGCCGCGATCCACATCGACACCTCGCGCATGAGCATCAGCGAAGTCGTTGACCGGCTGGTCGGGCACATCCAACAATTCACAGGCTGAAAACTCCCGTAGTCGCTGGCCTTCACGCGACGATAATCAAACAGGCCCCTTCTGGCGTGCGATCACGCACGGCGATGCCGTGCACCGCCACCCCATCCCTCTTGCATTTATTATCGATACCGCCGCAGCACGCCGACCACGATACCCTGAACGTCCACCCGGTCGGTATAGATGGGCTTGTACTTCTTGTTGGCCGGTTGCAGGCGGATGCGGTGGCCCTCGCGGTAGAAGCGTTTGAGCGTGGCCTCGCCGTTTTCCAGCAGCGCCACGATGGTGTCGCCAACGTTTGGATGCTGCCGTTTCTCGACAATGACGTAGTCGCCATCGCAGATGTGATCCTCGATCATGCTGTCGCCCGCGACCTGCAGGACGAACGTCTCGTGCCGCGACGAGACGAAATCCTCCAGATCCACGGACTCGCGATCTTCGATGGCCTCGATCGGCGCGCCCGCGGCAATCCGCCCGGCCAGCGGCACGCACGTGGGCCGCTCGTCAGGAAACTGCACCTGCGGCGTAAGCTCCAAAGAGCGCGCCTTGTGCGGCGCCCGCCGCAGAAAGCCCTTGTCGATCAGGGCTTCGACGTGCTCGAACACGGTCACCTTCGAGACGCCTAGCTCGTCGGCCAGTTCCTGCATCGTCGGGGAATAGCCCCGGCTGCGCTGCGTGTTGCGGATGCACCGCAGGATCTGCATCTGCCGCGGCGTGAGCCGATGGCTGCCGCTTGGCTTTGATTTCAGGGGTTTTCGCATCCATGACCTCCCGAAGATATGCGCTGCTGTCGGGGCCCAACGCCACCAGCGGCAGCGCGCCACACTGTGTCCGAGTTCGCTTCACGCGCGCCTGCGGGATGGCGACATTCTCGACGGGCCACACACGTTCGTCGGCATCCAGGTCGACTGCCACCAGATCGCCTTCCCGCCATAGCGCGGCCAGCGACTGCCACAAGCGCCGCACCCAACGCGTGCGGCGCGCCTTGGCGGTGCCGGCCAATCGCGTACAATTCACGGCCGGCGCGGGAGCGCGCCCGCCCGATTGATCAAGAAACCGCGGCCCTGGGAGCCACGCGGTCCGGAAACTGCTCCCAGGGCCGTACACACACAGCGGCAGCACGCTCCCTGCATCAACGCTGAAGACTTCCGTCGCGTGCAAGTATTCCTGGTCTCCACCCACCCGCGTCCTCCCAAGGCTGATCGCCACGCCAACATGTTCGGTATTAATATAACCTAACATCGTCCGAACGTCAAATGATTTCTCCAAAAAAAGCGCGCCAATCTCGCGGTCGCACGCGCTGCCCCGTTCGCCAACTCGATTTCTCCCTTTGATTGCCATATCTTGCGTATCGGAAGGCCGGGCACCCAACTAATAGGCGTTTTTTCGCTCCCTCAGTTATCGGTCCTGAGGAACCGCGGGCCGAAAAGAAGGCGCAAGTTTCGCTGCACACAGGATTAGCAACTGGCCGGCAGGCACCCGCGACGGCAACTTGGTCCAGCGTTATAATCGCCAAACGCCGCCACGCGTGCGGGTCGACGGTCAGGCGGTAGAGCTTCTCATGAGAATCACTCAATTCGAGCGGATCGCTCCGCTGCTCCTCGCCGCCGCGATTGGCGGTTGTGCCCCGATGTCCGGCGGCACGCGCCCATCAGCCGAGAACAACAACAGCCCCTCCCAGCCAAATGCGAATTTGAATGGGAACGCCAATATCAACATCAACATGAACAGCGGGCCGCCCCCATCGCCGCTGACGGGCGAACCCGGAGCGCCGATCTCGCCGTTGACGGCCGGAGAGCGCGCCATGTTCGACGCCGGCCGCGGGCTCTTCGAGCACGAGTTCACGTCGTCCGAAGGACTGGGGCCGCAGCTCAACGCCACGAGTTGCCGCGCGTGTCACGATCAGGGCGGCACCGGCGGCGGCGGAGCGCGCTATCGCAACACGTACGTCGTGGCCCGCTCGAACAGCGACGGCACCGTCAGCCGCATCTACAGCACTTTCTTCCTGCCTGCGTATGGTCCGTCACAGATTTTCCCAAGCTATGCCGGCGACGATCACCCGCCGACGCCCGCGACGGCCGACATCGTCGCGCAGCGCAATCCGCCGGCGCTCTTTGGCATCGGACTTCTGGAACTGGTTTCGGATCAAACGTTGATGAACCTGCAAGATCCCGATGACGCCAACGCCGACGGCATCAGCGGGCGCGTCAACCTGGTCGACACCCAAATCGGGCGCTTCGGCTACAAGGCCCAAGGGGTTTCAATCGAGGCCTTCACGCGCGGCACGCTGCAAGAGCACTCGGGCATCACCAGCGACCCATTGCCCCCGTCGGCCGCGCGAAGCACGAGCCACGGATGGCTGCGGCGCAGCCTGGATAAGTTCGTGGCTACGCTCAGCATCGCCTCGCCCGCCTACGCGCAAGTGATCGGCCCCGGACCGCCGCCTTCGGGCGACGGCGACAGCGTGCCTGAGCCGGAGATGATCGCTACGAACCTGCGCACCTTGATTGCCTTTCAGCAGAAGCTCGCCGCTCCGCTGCGCGGCGCGATCACCGACGCGGTGCAGCGCGGCGAAGCCCTCTTCCAGCAGACCGGCTGCGACGCCTGCCACGTCGCGACGC
>DASXUA010000644.1:0-18971 GCA_036505095.1 Phycisphaerae bacterium | reverse complement strand
GACGCCGGCCATCCGATTCTGATCGAGGACTGCCAGTTGCGCATCCGCTTTCTGCTCGATCAGCTCGATCAGCACGAGGAGCAGAAGAATCTGCTGGTGACGTTCGTGTTCACGCAGGACATTGGCGCGGCGGATTGATTTGGACGCTGAGACGCTGAGAACGCGGAGGCTGAATTGAGTTAACGCTACAGCACCCTGCGTCCGTCGATCCATACAGCGCTCGGTTGAGCGGGACTCTCCAGCAAGGATGTGAGGGGATCGCGCGAACGTTTTGAGCTGAGGGGGATGGCCACCAGGCTCGCCAATTTTCCGGTTGTGATCGTGCCCACGAGCTTCTGCAATCCGAGTGCCCGCGCCGCGTGAACGGTTCCCAATCGCAACAGATCCTGCGCGGGCGCGTCCGGCTCACGCGCGTGCAGGAAGCGCAGCTCGTCGAGGACCGACAGACTGGGGTTCGACGCCAAGCTGTCGGTGCCGATGGCCACGTTCACGCCAGCGGCCAGCATCCGCCGCCATGGGTGCGGGATGTGGCCGAAGGCTGCGTGCGTGCGGGGGCAATAGGCGACATGCGCGCCGCGGGCTGCGAGGAGCGCGATATCCTCGTCGCTGGCGTAATTGGCGTGCGCGAGCAGAGTGGTCTCGCCCAGCAGCCCGGCTTGATCGAGCAGCGGAATGGGTCGCAGGCCGCTGCAGGGGATGGCGTCATCCCAAATCCCCAGCCGCCGCAACTCCTGGCAGAATGGCCCGGAGCGGCGCAGTGTGAATTCCGCTTCCTCGGCCGACTCAGCCACATGCACGCACGATCGCAAGCCCAGCCGCCGTGCGGTCTCGGCGCACGCCCGCAATCCTTCGGGCTCGACGCTGTACGGCGCGTGAGGCGACAGCGCCACGCTAAGGGTCGGCGATGAGCAACTCATGTCCACCGCGGCGGCCAGACGCTCATCGAGCAGGTGTCGCCGCTGACCGAGCGCGGTGACTTCGCCGAACGAGACCACCCGTACGCCGGCGTCGCGCAGCAGCGGTCGAGAGATGTTGGGTAGACGGGTGATGTCGCCCAGCGCGATCACTCCGGCCGCGATCGAGGCGTCCAGGCCCGTCTTGATGGCGGATTCAATGATACCGACGTCGTCCCCCGCTTCCGCGCGCGCCTGCATGAGTCGATCGAGCCATTCGATTAGCGCGGGAGGGCGAGGCTCCTGCCGAGCCGACGACGCGCGCATCGGCGGCACGCGCCCGGCCAGGTGCGACAGCTCCAAGTGCGTGTGTGCATTGGCGAATCCCGGCAACAGCACGACATCGCCCACGTCGATGACGTCTTCGACGCCCCGTATCTCGTGAAAAACGCCGACGGCGGCAATGCGCTCGGCCAGGATCGCGACGGCTCCGTCCTGGATGATGGGTCGCTCCAGCGGAGCCACATACCGCGCGCGCAGGACGAGCGCATGCTCTCTTTGGTCGTTCCCGCCACGGCGGATCCGCGATTCGGGACCTTGTCGTTTCAAGTTGCCATCCCGGCCGTTGGGGGTGCGTCGAATTCGACCATCATTCCATCATCGTGGAACCCGAGTTTCGCGAGCAGTGCGTGAGCGGGCACGTTCGTGGCGTCGACCTCCAGGCAGATGACGCGCGACGCCACGCGCTGCGCGAGTGCGATCACGTGGGCCAGCAGCGCCGTCGCGATACCCTGGCGGCGCAGGGCCGGTGGCACGTAGAAATCGATGATGCGCCCGATATCACCGACCTGGAAGAGCGCACAGCGTCCGGCCGGCTGACCGCCGACCAGCGCGACAAACATATCCAACTGTGGATCGTCGAGCCGCTCGTTCGCCAGGTCGGCCCGCGTCTCGGCCGAGGGTTCATCGTGCGACCTGCCCTCGATATCCTGCGAATAGGTCTGTCGATGGGCGGCGCGCATGGCCCGTGCGGGCAGGATGCGGACCGCCGGATTCGGAGGGATGTGCGGCCATTCTCCCAAGCGCATCGCGCGCAGCTCGCGGCGGCGATAACCGCGCGATTCGAGGAAGGGTTGGAGCACCTCGACGGACTGCTCCGCCGCCGGCGCCCAGCGCTGACACCTCAGGCCGCGCGCGGCGAAGTACTGCTCGGCCTCCGCAAACGCGCGCGGCATGCTGCCCGCGTCCGGGAGCATCACCTCGCGGAACTGATTGGCTTCCGGCACGCTGGGGTAAGCCGCGCTCCAATAGGCAATGCCACACTCGAGCGTCTCGGTCGCGCTGATCTGCGAGTAGTAAGCCTGGTTCGATCGCAAGATTGAGCCGATGGTCGAGAACTTCATCTCGTCTAATGGTAGTGATCGCGATGGAGAAGTCATCGGGGCACTTCCCCTTGCGAGCGGGCGACGCTAGCATGCCGCGCTACGAGGGTGGCGGCGTGCGTGGGCCCCGGACTGGCGTCCGGGGTTCTGATGGCCGTCTCGCACGGCTGGCCGTAAGCTGCTATCCAGGCGGACGTTAGGGTCGGAGATCGTCAGTGTCGCAAGTGTCAGTTCCCTGGAAGCCGCGACGGCCGGTGCGGTATGGCGTGCTGGCGCGGCCCTTCGTGGCTGTTGGATCGCTTTCCTATCGCATCTTCGCCCCGCCGCTGCGGCGATTTCCGGGAGCCATTTTTCTGGGCGTGTGCATCGGCGCGGTCCTGTTTGTCTGGCTGGTGCACGCTTACCTGCTCGACCGGATCTCCAACGTCCTGATTCAAGATTTGATCGCGATGGCGGGCGTGATCGGGTTCATCTCGCTCGTTCCGCTGTATGCCATCTGGTGGGAGCGGAAGGTCTCGGGCCACATTCAGTCGCGGCTGGGACCGATGCGGACGGGCGGTTGGCATGGCTGGTCGCAATCGATTGCCGACGGGCTGAAGCTGATCAGCAAGGAAGACCTGATCCCGGACGAGGCCGACAAGCCGCTCTTCCGCCTCGCGCCGTACCTGGCGTTCGTGCCGGCCGTGCTGGCATTCATGGCATTGCCATTCGGGACGTACTGGGTGTTCCGCAACCTGGACGTCGCGCTGATCTTCATTCTCGCCATGATGGGCATCGAAGTCGTCGGCGTCATCGTCGCCGGCTGGGCTTCGAATAACAAATGGGCAGTCTACGGTGCGATGCGCGAGGCGTGCCAGATGGTCTCGTACGAAATCCCGATGGGTATGGCCCTGCTGATCCCGGTGATGACCATCGGATCGCTGAGCATGATTCAGATCGGCGATGCGCAGGCCGGCGGGATGTGGTCGTGGCTGGCGTTCCGCAATCCGTTCTTGTTCATCGCCAGCGGCAGCTACTACGTGGCGTCACTGGCCAACTGCAAACGGGCGCCGTTCGATCTGCCCGAGTCGGAGAGCGAACTGGTGGCCGGGTTCCATACGGAGTACTCGGGATTCCGCTTCTCGCTGTTCTTCTTTGCCGAGTATGCTGCCATGTTCGTCGTCAGCGGGCTGGCCGTCATCCTGTTCTTCGGTGCATGGCATTCACCACTTCCGGCGTCGCTCGGGGTCTGGTTCGACCAGCACATCGGGGGCATCGCGGCCGCAGCGCTGAAGGGCGTGCTGGTCAGCAGTCCGCTCTGGTTCGTGGCCAAGTGCGTGTTTCTGATCTATGTCCAGATGTGGATCCGCTGGACGCTGCCGCGTGTGCGAATTGACCAGGTGCTGTATGCGTGCGTGCAGGTGATGCTGCCGCTGGCGATGCTGCTCTTGCTGGGCAATGCGATGTGGGAGCTGTGGGTGCCGCCGGGGAGCGTGCTGGGCCGGATCACGAATGCGATTCTGTTCCTGCTCGGCGTGCTCGTGGCGCTGACGATTATGGGCATCGTGCTGTATGGCTGGTGGCATCGGCGACGGCTGGTGGGCCGGCTGGCGGTGGATGTGTTGCCGGGAGCGTAGCGGCGACAGAATCGAAAGCCGAAAGCCGAAAACCGAAATGACTCGCGAATCGCCGCTCGGGCGCGGGTTGTCCCGAATGTCCCCAAGGGACTTCCGGGATTGCGAAGCAGGCGGCGGTTCGTTAGGTTGACCGCCCCAAATGTCGGCAGGGATGGAATTCAACCTGGTCGCATTTGCGTGGCGACTTTGAAATGCGAATGCTCGGAACCACGTTTGTTCTCGCGCTGGTGCCGGTCGCGGTCTTGTGCGGCAGCGGCGCGTCGGCGCTTGCCCAGACGGCGGCCGCACCGGCAGAATCTCCGATGTCCGGCGTGCCCACAGTTGTTAGCGGTGGGCCAATCGAGGCCGTTCTCTTCTATGCTTTCGCGGGCGTCGTACTGCTCAGCGGGTTGGGCATCTGCATCAGCCGGAACATCGTGCGGATGGCCGTCTGGTTGTTCGGCGCGCTGGGGGCGGTGGCGGCGCTGTACTTCCTGCTGGCGGCGAATTTCCTGGGCGTGATTCAGTTGATCGTCTACGTCGGCGGCACGTTGGTGTTGCTGATCTTCGGCGTCATGCTGACCAGCAAGTCGCCCTGGGTGCGGTTCAATCCGAAGCGCAGCGAAGTGCTGGCCGGTGGCGTCGTCTGCGCGTCGCTGCTGGCGTGCCTGGTGCTGGTGATAAAGCGGACGCAATGGGGCCCGACGGGGAGCAGTGCGACCGGCAGCGGCGCCAGCATGCTGACGCTTGGTCAGGCACTGTTAAGCACGTATCTGGTGCCGTTCGAGGTGGCCAGCGTGCTGCTTTTGGTGGTGATGATCGGAGCCGCGTACCTGGCGCGTCAGGAGCGTATTTAAGTGGACCTGCTGGTTCGGATCGCCGGGTTCGATAGCATTGATGAGATGGAAGCTGCGCGCGAGGACCGTTACTGGGACAGTTTGACTTGCGCGCTAAATGATCGCGAGTTCGCCGCCTGCTATCTGATGGGCTATGCCATTGAGATACTCGTCAAGACCGCTTTCTTCAGATTCGACGGCATTCACGCAGGCGCAGACCTTCGTCCCAGCCTTCGCGTTGCCCGAAGACATCCGCGATTCACCCAGCCTACCGGGCTTTCCACCATTCAAGCCCACGGGATTCACAACGTCAGAGCTTGGGGTGATCTTTTGATCGATGCGCGGCAGCGCGCGGGGCCCGCCCGGGCAATGGACCCGATACTCGCAGGTAAGCTCGTTTACGAATTAAGATGGGTCGAGAACAATTGGTCCGAGACATTGCACTATCGACGTTCAATTCCGGCCGCAGAAGAAATCGCTCGGCTCTTATCGATTGCGGACTGGCTGAGAACCCACTATAGCGCGTTTTGGAGTTGAATCCGATGCCGAGGCAAGTCCAGCCCTTGCGGCCGCGCCACTCGCGCCCCGATCTCGTGGATGAACTCGCGCGCGAGATGCACACGACGGGGACCAGCGCGAGCCCCGATATCCCCACCATTTATGAAGAGCCGCAGCCGTACGGGAATAATCTGCACGTCAAGGTCATCTGGAGCCGGTGGGCTGGAATTCCCGTGGAGCAGCGCGGCGCGATCATCCTGGACGCGTACGAGAAGGCGGGACTGAAAAATGAGTTGCGGCGTATTACCGTTGCTCTCGGCCTGACGCCAGAAGAGGATCAGGGATTGCAATAAGGGCAAGTCGGTGTTGAGTATCAGTCTTACGCATTATCTCTTCGTGGCGGCTGCCCTTTTCTGCATGGGCATTTTCGTGATGGTCACGAAGCGGAACGCCATCGGGATCCTGATCGGCGTGGAGATGGTGCTGAACAGTGTGAACATCAATTTCGTGGCATTCGATCGCTATCGGCCGACGCTGGCGGTGGATGGGCAGATCACGGCACTGTTTGTGATTCTGTTGGCGGCGGCCGAGGCGGCGATTGCCGTGGCGATCTGCATGAATTTCTATAAGAACATGGCCACGATTGATGTGGATCGCGGCGATACGCTGGCCGGGTAAGCGAGAATCTTCCTGACGTCATGGAACTGAACGAACTGTATCTTCCTGTCGGCCTGGTGCTGCCGATCGCGGTGTGCGCGATATTCTCCGCGCTGGCGCCGCGGCTGGCCGGGTCGGTGGCGCGCGGGGTCGCGGTTGCCGGGCTGGCGGCGGGATTCAGCGGCGGTGCACTGCTGGCGGCGCGCGGTTTGGCCGATCTGACGGGGGTGACCGCGTACGAGGCGCGGCTGACGATCGGTGTTTTCTTCCCGCTGATGACGTTCGTGATTCTGGCTTTCTACGGCGCGCGCATCGGCAAACCATCGGCCGGGTGGGTGGCGGTCGCGGCCATTTTCTCCAGCTTCGTGCTCAGTGCGCTGGTGACCTACGGATGGTGGAAGCTGGCGCCCGACGAGCGCGCCGGGTTGACGGTGAGCGCGGCGCGCTTTCAATGGGTCCAACTGGGTAACGTGTGGATCACGATCGGCGTCAAACTCGATTCCCTGACGGTCATCATGTACTTCATGGTGACGCTCATCTCAGCCTGCATTTTCCTGTTCAGCGTCGGCTACATGGCCGGTCATAGCGATGAGGTCGATCATCAGAGCAAGTATCACCGTTTTTTCACGTATCTGAGCCTGTTCGCGTTCAGCATGCTGGGATTGGTCGTCTCGAGCAGCCTGCTTTTCCTGTTCATCTTCTGGGAATTGGTGGGGCTGTGCAGCTACTTCCTGATCGGCTTCTACTTCGACAAGAAGTACGCCAGTAATGCGGCCATCAAGGCCTTCGTCGTCAATCGCGTCGGCGATTTCGGGTTTCTGATCGGCCTGATGCTGGTCTTTTTCTACCTGCAAGACTTGGACCTGGATAGGGCGGCGGAGAATTTCGCGACCGCCTACGCTAAGGGCTCCGGCATCTTCGCTGCGGGAAATTTTTCGTTATTCGGAATCTTCAGCGCGTCGATCGCGACCTGGATGGGCGTCTGCTTGTTCTGCGGGGCGATCGGCAAGAGCGCGCAGTTCCCGCTGCATGTATGGCTTCCTGATGCTATGGCGGGCCCAACTCCAGTTTCGGCATTGATTCACGCGGCCACGATGGTGGCGGCGGGCGTCTATCTCGTCGCGCGCGTTTTCCGTTTGCTGACGCCGGAGGCCCAGTTTTTCGTCGCTGTGATCGGCTGCATCACGCTCACGATTACGGCGCTGATCGCCATCGTGCAGACTGATATCAAGAAGATCCTCGCCTACTCCACGCTTTCGCAGCTGGGCTACATGATCTTCGCGATGGGCATCGGCGCCTGGATCGCGGCGCTGTTCCATCTCATGACGCATGCCTTCTTCAAGGCCATGATGTTTCTCGGCTCCGGGCAGGTGATCGAGGGGACGCATCACGAGCAGGACATCCGGAAATTCGGCGGGCTTTGGCGGAAGATGCCCTGGACGGCGGTGACGTTTTTCGTCGGCGTGCTCGCCATCGCCGGCGTGGGCGTTCCGAAGACGAATTTGGGCATTGGCGGCTTCTTCAGCAAGGATGAGATCCTGGCCGTCGCGTACCATCGCGCCTTCCACTGGGGCGAGACTAAAGAGCTGGAGGAGGCGGCCGCGCCGGGCGACAGCCCCTTTGTGCTCGTGGACGCGCAAGATCAACCTGAGACACCGCACCCCGCGCTGGAGACCGGGCCCAAGCCGCGGGCGGAACGCGGGCACCCAGCACACGGACCGTTCGTCAGCCCGAAGGCCGCGATCATCAAGCAGATGCCGCGCCTTCCCCAGTGGATGTTCTGGCTGCCGATCATCATCGCGTACGTAACGCCGTTCTACATGATGCGCTGCTGGTATTTGACTTTTTGGGGCAAGCCGCGCGACCAGCATGTATACGACCATGCGCACGAGTCACCACTGATGTACGTGCCCTTGGTCATTCTGATGCTGGGCACCTTCTTCTGCGGCTGGTTCCTGTTCCGGCCACTGTTGGCGCACGCCGCCGAAGGCGCGACGGATGCGCCGGCGATCGTCGCTATCGACGGAATTGCGGAGGAGCCGGCCAAGGCTCAGGGCGAGTGGATGAACGTGCACGCGGCACATGGCGCGATTACGGCGTGGGTCGGGTTCTCCTGGGTCGTCGGGATCGCGCTGGCCATTCTGATATACTTTCGTGGACTCGACTGGGCGGCGCGTTTTGTCCGCTGGCCGGTCGTTCGTCAGGTCCATTCCGCGCTGGTCGACAAGCTCTATTTCGACCACGTCTATGGATTGGTCTTCGTGAATGGCTGCATTGCAGTCGCCTATGTCAGTCGCTGGATCGATACGTACGTGATCGACCTGACTTACAACTTGTCCGCGGGCATCACCGAGCGGCTGGCAGCATTCACGGGAAACGTGCTCGATGCGCACGGTGTAGATGGCTTCGTGAATGGAATCGCGGACTTTTCGCAGAATATCGCCTCGGCCGTGCGCCGGCCGCAGACCGGGCGGATTCGGAACTACGTCCTGTTCGCGGCCGCCGGCGCGACGATTATCGTGTTGTTTATTCTGTACTTGACTCGGCCGCATGAGGCCGTGGCGTTCGGTCAGCAGCCTCCGGCGCTGCCGACGGCGCGTTAAGAGCAATGACCGCGTTCTCTCTGGGATTGTGACGTGAATATCGAAGCCTGGCTGCTGACGATTATCGTATTTGTGCCCACATTAGGGGCGTTTTTCTGCCTCTTGGTTCCCCGGGCGAGCATCCGCTGGGTGGCGGTGGCGGCGACGCTCCTGACACTCATCGCTTCGCTATTCTGCTTTGGGATGTATTTCCAAGGCGATGGAGGCGGGCAGGCCAATCCATTTGGGAGCAGCTACGGACACCTGCACTATGGTTTCCGACTCCCGTGGATTCGAGGCGAGAATTTCACCATAGAGTATTTTGTGGGGCTCGACGGCCTGAGTTTTCCGCTGCTGATCCTCACCACGCTGGTGAGCTTCCTGGCGTGCCTGGCGAGCTGGAACTTCGATCATTGGACGAATAACCGTGGCATCCGCGCGTATTTCATCCTGTTTCTGCTGCTCGAAACCGGAATGTTGGGCGTATTCGTCTCGCTGGACTTTTTCCTGTTCTATATTTTCTGGGAAGTCATGCTGCTGCCGATGTATTTCCTCATCGGCGTGTGGGGCGGGCCGCGCAAGGAATACGCCGCGATCAAGTTCTTTCTATTCACCCTGGCCGGCTCGGTGCTGATGCTGGTAGCCCTGCTGGCCATGTACTTCTATAGCGCCGATGCGATCCGCCAGGCCATGACGGCCCAGGGCGGCGGCATTCCCAGCGCCTATCGTCCGGGCGTCACGCTCACCGGCGGGACCTTCGATCTGATCGAGCTGTCGACGAATCTAGCGATCCAGACTTATTTTAAATCCGACGGGCTGCTCTTCTTGGAAACGTTCCGGTTTGCCCCGACGATGTTCATGCTGCTGTTCATTGGCTTCGCCATCAAGCTGCCGAGCTTCCCGTTTCACACGTGGCTGCCGGATGCGCACGTGGAGGCGCCGACGCCCATCAGCATGATTCTGGCCGGCATCCTGCTGAAGATGGGCGGCTACGGATTCCTGCGGCTGTGTTATCCGATCTTCCCGACGGGCGGAGTGTTCTGGGCCTATACGCTGGCGGTCGTGGCGGTCATCAGCATTCTGTACGGCGCGCTATGCGCGATGGCGCAGAGCGATTTCAAGAAGCTGGTGGCCTACAGCTCGGTCTCGCACATGGGATATGTGCTGCTGGGCGTGGCCGTCATGACGACCACCGGGTTCCAGGGCGCGATGTTCCAGATGATCGCACATGGAGTATCTTCGCCCATGTGCTTTTTCCTGGTGGGCGTCATTTATGAGCGCGCGCATCATCGCGAGATCAACCGCTTCGGCGGGCTTTGGCTGACGATGCCGAAGTACGGCTCGATGGCGACGCTCGGCTTTTTTGCATCGCTCGGCCTGCCAGGCCTGTGCGGGTTTATCGGCGAGGTTTACGTGCTGCTCGGCACCTTCCAGGCGCGCGACAAGTTCCCCTGGGCGGTGCCGATGGCGATCTTGGCGGCGGCCGGCGTGATCCTGACGGCCGGGTACATCCTGTGGCTCATCCAGCGCGTCTATCTCGGCCGCGAGCGCGAGGAGTACAAGGGCTTCGCGGAAGCGACGCCGCGCGAGATGGCCGTGCTGATTCCATTCGGCGCCCTGGCCATTCTGCTCGGGATTCTGCCCGATCAATCGCTGTTCGCGTTCATGAACGGCACGTTGGATTTGATGCTGAGTCACATTCGCTCGATGACTGGAATCGCTTAGGTAATGAGCTTGCTGGCAGCCACATTTCAAACGTATGTGCCGGCCGCGCATGAGTTGCGACTGTTTGCGCCGGAACTGGCTCTGGTAGGGACGCTGATCGCGCTGCTGATCGCGCCGCTGGTGTCGGCGCGCGATCCGCGCACCTCGGCGGGGATCGTGCTGCTCGGCGCGCTGGCGACGCTGCTGCTGACGGTGCAGGTCTCGGCGCAAGTTCAGGAGCGTGGCCAAGTTGGCCTGGCGCCTGCCAGCGCCGCGGGCATGCTGATTGCCGATAACCTGTCGGTGTTCTTCAAGTTGATCCTGTGCGTGTTCCTGATCGCGGTCACGCTGCTATGGCGAATTGGACCGGCGGCGGGTCATGTGGACGCGACCGAGTTTTTCGTGCTGCTGGTGGGCAGCGCCATCGGCATGGTTTTCATGGTCAGCTCGCTCAATCTGCTGATGCTGGTCGTGGCGGTCGAGATGGCCTCGCTGCCGAGTTACGCGATTGTCGGCTTCGACAAACGTAGCCGGCCCGCGGCGGAGGCCTCGCTGAAGTACGTGGTTTTCGGCGCGATCTGCGCCGCGATCACACTCTATGGGGCCAGCTTGATTTACGGCCTATTTGGGACGATCAACTTCGCGGATCTGACCAGAGTTCTGCCGCAGTCGCTGACGCTGACTTCCCCCAACCGTTTGACAGTCGGGATCGCGCTGGCTTGCCTCTTTGCGGGGATCGGTTTCAAGATTTCGGCCGTGCCGTTCCACTTCTGGGCGCCGGACGTGTTTCAGGGAGCCCGCATCGAGGTGACGACCTGGCTCAGCGTGGTGAGCAAGGGGGCCGGGCTGCTCATGCTGCTGCGGCTGGTGAACGCCATGTCGTTCGGCGCCTCGGGCGTTCCCGGCGACCCGCTGCTGCCGATCGCGTGGGGCTTGGGCATTTTGGCCGCAGTGACGTGCACCTTCGGAAACTTGGCGGCGTACAAGCAGACCAGCGTCAAACGCCTGCTGGCTTATTCGTCCATCGCGCACGCCGGTTTCATGATGATGGCCGCCGCGGTTTTCGTGCCGCCACTCAGCAAGGGCGCGTACATGGCCGTCGGTGCGGTGCTGTTTTATCTCGTGATTTATCTGTTCATGAATCTCGGTGCATTTGGCGTGACGGCGCTCGTTGCGTGGCGCACCGGCAGCGATGATATCAACGCCTTCACCGGCCTCGGTCGGCGGGCGCCCTGGCTGGCGGTGCCCATGCTGTTTTGCCTGGTGTCGCTGGTAGGCATCCCGCCTTTTGGCGGCTTCATGGCCAAGTACTGGTTGCTGTATGCCCTGGCTGATCGCGGCAGCGACTACTATTCGCTTTATTGGGTCCTGATTGTCATTGCGGTCCTGAACACGCTGATCAGCCTGTTCTATTATTTCCGGGTCGCGCAGCAGATGTTCCTGACGGATGACCAATCAGCCCCGATATCAACGCCGGTGAGCGGGTTGGCGCTGGTCAATGCCTGCGCCGTCGCGCTACTGCTAACGGGATTCCTCGTGGTCGCTCCCATTCGCCGCACGACGGATAGCTATGCGCGCAACCTGTTCCGCCCGCGGTTGCCGTATGAAAGCGCTGTCGTCGCGCCGCCGACGGATCGGGGAGTGGCCGCGCGATGAACGGACGCGTGATTGGAATCCTAAACGAGTTGCTCGCTGTCGAGAGCGCCAACTTGCTGCCGCGGCTGGCAGAGTCGAACGCATTCATTTCCTGGGCGTCGGCCGATGAGGTGGAATCGGTAGGGCGCATGGTGGCGGAGGAGCGCGCGCACGTCGAATGGTTGGTCGAACTGATTCTCGACCTGCGCGGCAGCCCCGGTCCGCGCGTGGGCACGATCGACGCGGCCGCGCTGCACTATGTCGAGTTGCACGCGCTGCTGCCGCGGATCGAGCGCGCCGAGGCCGACGTGCTGAAGCGCTACGAAACCCTGGCGCCGGCGCTCGGCGCGGAACCGAGGGCGGCGGCGCTGGTCAGCCGCATCACCGCGCGGCATCGCGAGCATCTGGAGCAGCTTCGCCGGATCATGCGCGACCACACGGTGACCTCGAAGGTATGAAACGGAATCGGCGCTGCACATACACGGGCAAGCGATAAGGCTGCCCGCCACGGCGGATCCTGGCGGACTTGCCCATGCCACCCGAAATGACTTCCAACGTGCAAGGGCTGCGGGTTCTGTCGCGGCGGGCGCAGGCGTGCACATTATGCCCCCGGCTGGCCTCGCGGACGGCCGTGCTGAGTGAACTGAATGGCAGCCCGCAGGCGCGCATTCTGATGGTCGGGGAGGCGCCCGGGCGGCGCGGGGCGGATCGGACGCGCATTCCGTTCTCGGGCGACCAATCGGGGCGCAATCTGGACGCGATTCTCGCGGCCGCTGGACTGGCGCGAGCCGATATCTTTTTCACCAGCGCGGTATTGTGCTGTCCGGAAGAGAATGGCAGAAACACGCGCCCGCGGACATACGAAATCGCCAACTGCCAGCCGTTCCTGAAGGCTGTAATCGAGTTGATCAGGCCGCGCATCGTGGCCACGCTGGGCGGCGTCGGTCTGGAGGCGCTGGGCCGTCTCTACGGGCGGCGCTGGAAACTGGCCGAGGTCGTTGCTACGCCGATCGAGATGCAGACATTCATGCTGATGCCATTGTATCATCCATCGCCGCAAGTGGTTATCACGGCGCGCTCACTGTCGCAGCAAACCGAGGACATGCGGCAGTTGGCCCGGCTGGCCCAGCGATTGGCGGCACTGCCGCAACCACAGCGAAGCAGGGGAACGGCATGAATCCCGACGGACAAGTGGTCGGCTCACATGATGGTCGCCGTACGGTCACCGCTCCGGAATTCGCGGCGCTGGCGGCCATGGACGATTTGGCGGCGCTGCTCGCCGGGAACACCGACGTTCAAACCATCCTCGACACCGTGACCCGCAAGGTGTGCGAGGTGCTGGGCTTGCAGTTCAGCGCCATTCGGCTGCTCAATCCGGAGACGGGCGAGTTGGTTATTCGCGCGGTACACAATCTCTCGGATGTCTACCTCTCGAAGGGACCGGTCGTGCTCGATAACAATCCGATCGATGCGGCCGCCTTTGCGGGCGAGACGGTTTATGTTTCCGATATGCGGAGCGATCCGCGCGTGCGTTATCCCGATCAGGCCCGCCAGGAAGGGCTGGTCAGCGGCTTGTGCGTGCCGCTGGTCTATCGCGGACGTACGGTGGGCGTCGTGCGGGTCTACAGCGATGCGCCGCGGGCGTTTACGGATTTCGAGGTGGCGCTGCTGCGCTCGATGGCCTCGCAGGCCGCGGCCGCGATCGTCAATGCGCGGCTGTATGCCGAGCGGCTCGAAGCGAAGATCATGCGGCGGCACGTCGAATACGCGGCCGAGATTCAGCGGCGCATGCTGCCGTGCAATCCACCGGTACATCGTCGCATTCAATTCGGTTGCGTATACGAACCCAGCCTGAAGGTGGGCGGGGATTTCTACGATTTTCTCGAGTTGCCGTGGGGGAACATCGGGGTGGTGATCGCCGACGTTTCAGGCAAAGGCGTGCCGGCCGCGCTCTTGATGGCCAGCGTGCGCGCCGCGCTGCGCGCCCATGCACACAGCATCTTCGACATCAACGAGATCGTCGGGCACGTGAACCGGCACCTGTGCCGCGACACGGCCGTCAACGAGTTCGCCACCCTGTTCTACGGTGTCTTCTCGCCCGATGGCACGCAACTGACCTACTGCAACGCCGGGCACGATCCGCCGTTGGTATTGCGCGGCGGCGATATCTTCCGGCTCGAGACCGGCGGCATGGCGATCGGCGTCTTCCCGGCCGAGATGTACCAAAAGGACGTGGTCGATCTGAAAGCGGGCGACGTTCTGGCATTCTACACCGACGGCGTGGTGGATGTGATGAACTTCAGCGACGAGAAGTTCGGCCGCGAGCGCCTGGCCGAATCGATGAAGCGCTACCGCGACACGGATGCCCGCACGCTGGCGCGGCAGATCCTCTGGGACGTGCGGCGCTTCGCGGGCTTGACCGAGCGGCCGGATGATCTGACGCTGGTCGTGGCGAAGGTCGTCTCGTAAGCTGCAGAATGAAGCTCCCGAATGCAAGCAGTGCTATCATCGCGCGTGAGAAGTTGCGCGATTACCTGTTGAACCTGGGACACAAACGAGGTGGCTCGAAAGCCAGACTTCTGCTCTCGATGGGTTACCTGGCCGACGATTGGGAGCGACTGGAAGCCGATCTGCGCTCCCAGCACTTTTCCGCCGACGTGGATGCCACCGCGTCATCGTCGTATGGCCAGCGACTCGAGATCGTCGCCGATCTGACCGGCCCGAATGGGAGAATACTGCCATTTCGCAGCATCTGGCAGATCGACATTGGAACTGACGTGCCGCGCTTGATTACAATGTATCCGGAGTGATTAGATGAACTTCGAGTTATTTCAGGATGTTATTCTTATCGCGGATGTTCCGGAACAAGGCCTACGCGCCGGCGATGTGGGGACGGTCGTGGAGCGACACACCGCTCCGGGCTTGGAAGAAGGATACAGCGTTGAATTCTTCGATATGACCGGCCGGACCGTCGCCGTGGTCACGGTCCCGGCAAGCCAACTGCGCGCTCCGACACCGGCCGACCGACCGAGTGTTCGGTTGTCGCGGTAGCCTCGGCGTGCGCGAGCCGGAGGAGTGAATTGACGTTGCCCGTAGCGAAGACGGTGAACGCCTGATATAAGTGCCGAAATGCCCACCGCCCTCCAGCCCAGCTTCCGGAGGTACTTCATGGCCGTCGAGCGCGTCCAGCAGCTACTGATGAAGGTGACCGGCACGCTGGATCAAGCTGGCGTGCCGTATGCGGTCATCGGTGGCAATGCCGTCGCGGCCTGGGTGAGCACCAAGGATCCGGAAGCGATCCGGACGACGAAGGACGTGGACATCCTTGTTCGTCGCCAGGACTTCGCCGCCTTGACCACGGCGCTACAGAAGATCGATTTGATGCCGGTCGAAGTGCTCGGGGTGAGCATGTTCGTTGAGCGAGAGCATCCCAGCCCGAAGAGCGGCGTGCACCTGGTATTCGTCGGCGAGCGTATACGGGCACACTACGTGCATGCCCCGCCCGACCTGCTCGGAGCCACGCGTTCCGACCTGGGTTATCAGGTGATCGACCTGCCGTCCCTGGTTGCCATGAAGCTGCAAGCGAATCGCGCCATCGATCAGGCTCATATGATCGATCTCAAATCCGTCGGATTGATCGACGACGATTTGATTCGGAGGATACCGCCCGACCTTCGTGAACGCCTCCTAAAGATCCTGGAAGCGCCCGAGTAGCGAGCGTTATTTGAGCATCTTGCGCAAAACGGTGTGCAGGATGCCGCCGTTGCGGTAGTACTCGACCTCGACCGGTGTATCGATACGCGCGGTGGTCGTGAAGGTTTTCTGCGAGCCGTCGGGCGCGGTGGCGATTACCGTCACGTCTTGAAGGGGTTTGAGGTCATCGGAGATTCCGGCGATGTCGTACGTCTCGTGGCCGGTGAGGGCCAGCGATTCGCGGCTTTCGCCCGGCTTGAAGACCAGCGGCAGCACGCCCATGCCGACCAGATTGCTGCGGTGGATGCGCTCAAAGCTCTCGGCCAGCACGGCGCGGACGCCGAGCAGCGCGACGCCTTTGGCGGCCCAGTCGCGGCTGGAGCCGGTGCCGTACTCTTTGCCAGCGAGGACGATCAGCGGCGTACGATCCTGCTGATAGCGCAGGGCCGCGTCGTAGATGCTCATGATCTCGCCCGTCGGCAGGTATTTCGTCACGCCGCCTTCGGTGCCGGGCGCGAGCAGATTTTTCAGACGGATGTTGGCGAACGTGCCGCGCGTCATGACGCGATCGTTCCCGCGGCGCGAGCCGTAGCTGTTGAATTCGAGCGGCGGCACGCCCTGTTCTATTAGATATTGACCCGCCGGCGAGTTCTTCGCGATGTCGCCGGCCGGCGAGATGTGGTCAGTGGTTACCGAATCGCCCAACAGCGCCAGCACGCGCGCCTCGTGGATCGGCTGAACGGGCGGCGGCGACGGGGCCATGTCCATGAAGAACGGAGGTTCCTGAATGTAGGTGCTGTCGCTGCGCCAGTGGTACAGGTCGCCTTCCACACCGCTGATCGCGTTCCAGGTCGGATTGCCGGTGAAGACGTTGCCGTACTGCTGTTTGAACATCTCGGGCGTGACGCAGGAGGCGATCGTGTCGTTCACTTCCTTCTGGGACGGCCAGATATCGCTCAAGTACACCGGCTCACCGTCGTCGCTGGTTCCGAGCGGCTCGTTCAGCAGGTCCATGTCGGTCGTGCCGGCGATGGCGTAGGCCACGACGAGCGGGGGCGACGCCAGATAGTTGGCCTTCACCAGCGGATGGATGCGGCCTTCGAAGTTGCGGTTGCCGCTCAGGACGGCGCATACGACCAAATCATGCTCGCGAACGGCCGCCGCCACGGGCTCCGGCAACGGGCCGCTGTTGCCGATGCAGGTCGTGCAACCGTAGCCGACCGTGTAGAAGCCGAGGCGCTCCAGCCAGGGCGTCAGACCGGCGTTGTTGAGGTATTCGGTCACGACGCGCGAGCCCGGCGCCATGCTGGTCTTGACGTGCGGCTTGACGGACAGGCCCTTCTCCGCCGCCTTCTTCGCGAGCAAGCCGGCCGCCAGCATCACGGAGGGATTCGACGTGTTGGTGCAACTCGTGATCGCCGCGATAACGACTGAGCCGTGATTCAGTGTGCTCGGGCGTCCGTCGATCTCGATCTCGACCTCGTCCGAATCGAGAACGGCCGTGGCGGTCGCGGCGGCGGTCGCGGCGGCTGCGCTGCCGCGAACTTTCTTGAATGTCTCGCGCAACGCGCTGTCGAAGGACTCCTTCATCCGGGACAGCGGCACGCGATCCTGCGGGCGCTTCGGTCCGGCCATTGACGGCTCGACCGTTCCGAGGTCCAGCTCGAGCGTGTCGGTAAAGATTGGATCGGGAGTGGCGGCCGTGCGGAACAGGCCCTGTTCCTTGCAGTAGCGCTCGACCAGATCGACTTCGTCGGCGATGCGGCCCGTGCGCCGCAAATAAGCGAGCGTTTCGTCATCCACCGGGGAGAAGCCGCAGGTCGCGCCGTATTCGGGGGCCATGTTGGCGATCGTCGCGCGATCGGGTAGCGACATGCTCGCCAGGCCCGGGCCATAGAACTCCACGAACTTATCGACGACGCCTTTTTTGCGGAGCATCTGCGTCACGACCAGCACCAGGTCAGTTGCGGTCGATCCTTCCGGCAACCGGCCATGGAGCTTGAACCCGATGACCTCCGGCGCGAGCAGATAGATCGGTTCGCCCAGCATCACGGCTTCGGCCTCGATGCCGCCGACGCCCCAGCCCAGCACGCCCAGGCCGTTAATCATGGTGGTGTGACTGTCGGTGCCGACCAGGCTGTCGGGGAACGCGACGACAGTTCCACTGTCGCGCTGGGTCAGAACGACCTTAGCCAAGTATTCGAGATTGACCTGATGCACGATGCCGGTGGCCGGCGGCACCACGCGGAAATTCGCGAACGCCTGCTGGCCCCATTTGAGGAATTCGTAGCGCTCGCGATTCCGCTCGAATTCCTTGTCGGCATTGATTCGCAGCGCCATGCCCGAGGCATACGCGTCGACCTGAACCGAGTGATCGATCACCAGGTCGCATGGTACGAGCGGATTGATCTTGCGCGGATCGCCGCCCAGCCGCCGCATGGCCGAGCGCAGCGCGGCCAGGTCCACCATACTGGGCACACCGGTGAAGTCCTGCAGCACGACGCGGCCGGGGTAGAACGGGACCTCGCTCTTGATGGGGGCTTTGGCGTTCCAGTTGGCCAAGGCGCGGACGGCGTCCTGGGTAACGACGTAGCCGTCAAATCGGCGTACCGCGCTCTCGACCAGGATCTTGATGGAGAACGGCAGCCGATCAGCCAGCGCCAGCCGGCTCAGGCGATAAATCGTGATTGGCCCGCTGGCGGTTGACAATGTGTCTCGCGCCCCTAAGGCGTTTTTCGCGTCAGCTTTCATCATGCCTCCTTTAGAACGTCCGGTGCCGAGAGTTCGATAGCGACTCCTCGCATCCGGGGACTGATTATATGCGCCCCGCCCAGGCGCAAAAGTCGTGGGCGAGCGGCCAACCCTGCGGGCTCCCGGCGATAGCGCGATAGTTCCGATCTGGATATCGCGGTCGCATATCGCGTAAGATCGAGTTGCGCGGGTCCTTTCGCCGCGCCGTAGCGAGCGCCCTATGCTGCTTCGACCACGATTGGGTGATATCACCTTCGCGGAATTCATGGAGACGGTGCGCGAGGATGAAAAGGCCGACCTGATCGACGGAGTGATCTACATGGCGTCGCCTGAGAATAGCGAGCACAATGACCTGGTGCTCTGGCTGGCAACGATTCTTCGCGTCTTCATGGAGGAGCGCGACCTCGGCCGAGTCACGATGAGCCGCGTGGCCTATCGCCTGGGGGTGAAGGGCGGTCCGGAACCCGATGTGGCGGTGGTGCTGAAGGCGCGGAGCGCGCGTATCAAGCGGGGCTATGTCGAAGGTCGGCCCGATCTGGCGATTGAGGTAGTTTCGCCCGACAGCGTAGCGCGCGATTACCACTTGAAATGGAAGCAGTACGAGCGGGCTCGGGTGCCGGAGTATTGGATCATCGATCCAGAGGAGCGGCAGACCACGTTTCTGAGGTATGAGCGCGGGCGGTTTGTCAAAGCAGCAGTTCGCGATCACATTTTTCGCAGCCGTATTCTGAGCGGCTTTCAGTTG
>DASXUA010000643.1:0-4991 GCA_036505095.1 Phycisphaerae bacterium | reverse complement strand
GTCCGCGGTGCTGATGGGCGTGGGCGCGGCGCTCAGCAGGGTCAAGAAACGAAACGCGTCGAACGAGCTGCCAATGGGTTGAATCGCCATCGATGAGTTCTCCAAACGGCCGTGATCGCGCGCGGGCGCGGGCGGGCCGTTACCCGGTTATCGGCCGGCTGGCTCGCTGACTTTCGATCCGCGGATTTCGGAGAATTCGGCACCCACGGGGGCGCGTCATCGGCGCGTCAGAGGCTCGCCTTCCTGTACCATCGAAGATGCGAACCACGCATGCAGCGGTATCGAGAAGCGTGCCGCCAGGCGCTGCTGGGTTTGACGGGCGTGAGCCGGTGAGGTGTTTGCGACGATGATGGCGTCCAGATCGGGCCGCGCCAGCTCGGCGGTCGGAAGGATCGGGATGCCGCGGTAGGCACGCTCGGGGCGCGTGAAGCGGTCGTCGGCAATCAGCGCGACTTGCAGCCCGCAGAGCCGCGCAGCGCGATAGAACGGATAGATGTTCTTGCCGAGATCGGCAAAGGCGATGCGTTCTGCACCGGACGCGCGCAGCCTGGCCATGTGGCGTTCGATCTCGCTGATGCGGAACAGGCTGTCAGCCTCGGCAGGGGTCAGGCGCCAGCGCGCAAAAGCGCGCCGCTGAACGTCGCGCTGCAGCAGGGCGACGGCGGCGCCGCGCCAGAAAGCCGGCCGCTGCCGCTGGCATTCGGCCAGCCAGCCATAGCGCTGCGCCCAATCCTGGCGGTAAATGCGTTCGAGGTCAGTGGGCAAATAACGGGCGGCGACGATCAGGTTATTGCGCGTGTCGTAGTAGAGCGTGCGCGGGCTGCGGCGCGCCGTCGGCGTCTTGAGATGATCGACATGCAGGTCATCGAAGACCCGGATGCGATGGCCGGCGGCCACAAGCTTGAAGCACACATCGTACTCCTCGGCCTGCATGAAGAAGCGCGCGTCCAGACCGCCCACGGCGCGCAACACGGAGGCGCGCAGGCCGACGCCGCAGCCGACGAACACGTCGGGCAGGGCGCTGGACTCACGGCCGCCATCGGGCAGGTGCACCGTGAAGCCGGCGGCGGCCAGGTGCGGGTCGGCGCGGAAATGAGTGATCATTCGCTCGATGGAGGCGGCGCGCGGGCAGGAATCGTCGTCGAGAAAGACGATGAACTCGCCGGCAGCGCGCGCGATGCCAAACGCCTTCGCGCAGCTCCCGCGGTTATCGTCGCGCCGGATTAGGTTCACTTGCGGATACTGGGCGGCGATGGCGTCGGCCGTTCCATCGGTAGAGGCGTTGTCGACCGCGATTACTTCGACCGAGCCCCCGGGCGGGTAATGCTGAGCGAGGCGCGCCAGCGTATCGAGCGCAACCTGACGGCGATTGTGTGTCGCCAGCACGAACGAAACTTGGGCGGGCAGTTCCGACATCGCATCATGGCTGCACAAGTGTCAGGGCGCGAACACTTCTTTGAAATCCTCTCAGTCTCTCAGCGGCTCTGCGTCCAAACTTGCCTTTCGTTCGCGCGTTCCTTCTGCTATCGACTGAGAACGTGTCTCGGCTGTAGCATCTTGCCGGCATGGGCGAACGAGTCGGCCTATATGGCGGCAGCTTTAACCCGATCCACTTCGGGCACCTGATCATTGCGCGGAGCGTTGCCGAGCAGTTGCGGCTGAAACGGATGATCTTCCTGCCGTCGGGGACGCCGCCGCACAAGCCCGCCGTAGGATTGGTCGAGCCACAGCATCGGGCGGAAATGGTGCGACGGGCGATCGCGGGCGAGGGCGTGTTCGAGTACAGCGACTTCGACCTGGTCCGCCGCGGCGCCAGCTACACCATCGAGACCATCCGGCATTTCCGCAGTGAATTCGGGTTGGCGACTGAGCTATTCTGGATGATCGGCGCCGACTCGCTGGCGGAGCTTACGACCTGGCGCGATGTCAGCGCCCTGGTCGACGCCTGCCGAATCGTGACGGCCGCCCGGCCGGGGTGGGAGCAGCCGGATTGGTCGAAGCTGCGCTCGCACCTGAGCGATGCGCAGATCGCGCGGCTGCAGGGTGATGTGCTCGACACGCCGCGGATCGACATTTCAGCCACAGATATCCGCGCGCGGGTGCGCGCGGGGCAGTCGATCCGTTATCTCGTGCCGGAAGCGGTGTGCGAATACATCCAGCAGCATGGGCTGTACGCCGGCGACTGCGAACAAAAAGAAGGACGCTGAGAACCTGCGCAGGCTCTCAGCGTCCAATTCGTCGCGACGCACGGGCAAGTGATCGGGCCTTCCGTGTTAGGGCGGACTTGCCGATGCCACTCGCTCTACTCAGTTATTTCGTGTAAGTCACCTCCATCACCTTCATTTCCTTCCCGTCGGGTCCCTTCTCGTACATCTCGAACGTGTACTTGGATGGACTGACGATGGTGGTGACCATGCGCGTGTCGTGGGTCATGGGCATGACCGGATCCGGCCAGGAGCCGGTGAAGGTCAACACTTTTCCGTCCGCGTCGGCAGTGCCGTCGGCCGGAAACAGCCCCGTGCCCATGTTGTCAACCCAAACCGTGACGTATTTCTTCTTCTGTTTGTCGAACCCGATCATCCAATGCCCCTCAAACGGCATGCCCATCGCTGTGCCCTGCTGGTCGCTGAGCAGAAAGCGTCCACCCAGAATCAGACGGTTCTCGACGGTCCCGCTCGTGATTTCGGGGTGTTGCGGGTCTTCCCAATAGGCCTTGGCTTCGGACTTCCACCTGCCCTCAAGCTGCTTGAGAACCTCGTGCTCCTTGACGGGCTTGGCGGCCTCGATGTACATGGCTTTCATCTTGGCCATGTCCTCGGGGCTGGGCATTTGTCCGTGCGGATCTTCTTTGCCGGCTTCCTTCTTCGGACCTTCTTTACCGGCCGGGGGTTTGGCGGGGGGCTTCTCTTCACCCTTCTTTTCCTGAGCCAGCGACCGGCCGGTGGCCAATGCCAACGCGCAGACCGTCACCCAACCTCCCAACACCAATCGACTCTTCATGGATTCGTTTCCTTTCTTGGACCGCTGAATATTGGACCGCGACGCGGCATTGTAGCCTCGCGCGGCGCGGCGACAATACTCGCAAACTGGCGAAAAACGCCGGGCGCTGCAGGTCTCCTGCAACGCCCGGCGCCTGAATTGTTCGCGCTCGTCAGAGCGCACGGCGCAGGAGCCACTATTTCGCGTAGGTGACTTCCAGCATTTTCACTTCTTTGCCGTCGGGACCCGGCTCGAACATCTCGAACAGGATCTCGTTCGGGCTCTTGATGGTGGTCACGGAGCGCGTGGTTTTCATCGTGTGATCCATCGGGCACTCCTGCGTGCAGGAGAGCGTGATGATCTTGCCGGTCGGGTCGGCCGTGCCTTGGGCGATTATCGGGGCCGTGCCCATAGTGCTGCACCAGATATTGATGAACTTCTGCTCTTCCTTGTTGTAGCCCCACAGGCTGAAGCCCTCGAACGGCTTGCCGTTGAAGGTGCCGCCATAGTCGCCCGCCAGCCAGCGGCCACCCAGGATCAGCTTGGCCGTGAACGTGCCACTCGAAATGTCCGGATCGCCCGGCCCCATCCACACCTTCGTCTGGGTCTTCCAGTTGCCGGCGAGCAGCTTGAGCGTCTCGTGCTCTTTGGCGAGCTTGGCCATTTCCGCGAACATGGCGTCCATCTGTTCCTTGGAAGGCATCTGGCCGTGTGAATCTTCCTTGCCGGCCTCCTTCTGGGTATCGCTCTTCGGCGCCTCCTTGCCGGCCGGCGGTCTGGCTGGCGGTTTCTCGTCGCCTTTCTTTTCCTGGGCCAGCAGACTGCTGGTCGCCAACGCCCACACGCAGACCGTCACCCAACCTCCCACTACCACTCGACTCTTCATAGCTTCGTTTCCTTTCTCGGACCGTTTGACTATTGGACCGCGGGCAGCATTGTAGCGTCGCGCCGCGTGGGGACAATCCCCCAAAGTGCGAGGCCGGATTGTCGGCTGCGCACCCGGTTTCGCGGTAATCTGGGCGAGCGGCGGGCGCGGAACCGTGAAAACGGCGTGTTTTTCGGCCGCGCGCGGTTTGGCATGGAACTTGTTTCTGTGTAGCGCGTGTAGAGTTGGAGGCCGGCGCGGTGTGGGCCTCAGGGCATAGATTTGCCGCTCCGCGCCGGCCTACAATCGGGCGACACGACTCAACGGCGAGTCGTGCATGGACGCCCCATCTGGCCGACCGAAAGGAGCGGGCAGACGTGACCGAAACTCTTGAGAGAATGAGACAGCACGAGCTGGTGATTCTTCGCCGGCTGCGACATGGGCCCCTGACCGAGTTCGAGCTGGTCCAGCAGGTAGCGGAGCACTCGGGCTATAGCGGTGAGCAGGCGGCCGAGAGAATCGGCGCGTGGCTCGAGACACTCAAGAGTCAGGGTTACATCTGGACCGGCAAGTTGTACAACGAGGCCGGTCAATTTATCCATGCGGCCGCCTTGACGCGGACGGGACGCGACCTGGTCGGTTGACTATTCGGGCGGCAACCATCGTTGCTGCCGAAATCCAAACGCACTAAACAGGGCCTCGCGGGGTTGTCGTACTCGACCCCGTGGGGCTCTTTCGGTTTTACCGATGCCGCAACGATCAGCGAACTTTTTTGACTCTGAGACTCTGAGACGCTGAGGGATTTCTTACGAACTCTCTCAGTCCCTCAGCGCCTCAGCGTCGAATATGCGGCGACGGTCGTTCACAATTCCATACATTTGTGGCGGCTACCGGCGCTTGCTACCATTCTGGGCATCGCGCGTACGGCGCGGTGAAACACCCATGAATGCCGTCGAAATTCGCAACGTCACCAAGACCTTCGGACAACATGTCGCCGTGGACGATCTGTCGCTGGACGTGCCGGCCGGCACGGTCTACGGCTTCATTGGTCCCAACGGCTCCGGCAAGACCACCACGCTGCGGATGATCATGCGCATCCTGCACCCGGACCGCGGGTCGATCCGCGTGCTGGGCGAAAGCACGCGGC
>DASXUA010000642.1:0-11020 GCA_036505095.1 Phycisphaerae bacterium | reverse complement strand
CCGCCGCGATGAACGGGTTCGAGCTGATATCATCGACCCGCAGCTCGACCTCTTCGCCATCGGGCGCGGTGACGCTCAAGAAATCGCCGATGTCGAGCAGCTCGGCCACCTCGCGCACGCCGCGCGCGACGGCCGGATCATCGCCCGACTCCTCGCGCCGCCCAGGTTTTTCAAACGGTATCCGCGCCGGCGCGCTCGAACGATTGACCAGCGTCAGGACCAGATCGACCGGCTCGTCCCAGTCGATCTGCTCCTTCGAAACCGCCAGGCGAATTTCCACGCCGCTGAAATAGACTTGCTCGAAGGTGCGCAGGAGGTTCCGCGCCCGCAGGGCTGTCTCATATTCGTCACCGGCGGCCGCGCGCCGCAGCGCTGGAATCGCCGCCGGTCCGACGGCACACAGTCGCCGCGTAGCTTCGGTCCGCTTCTCGTACGAGGCGTCGGAGAGTTGCGCGATCAACCGCTCAATCTCGGATTCGTCGGCTGGCTGTGACGCGGCTGGCTGCGAGAAGGGCACCGGCGGATCCGCCGCGCGAATGGTGCCAAATGACGCCGCCGCCGCGCAGATGATCCCAAAGTATCTGACAAGCCGCGGCGCGGGACAGGTTGCCTGAATTGCTTCTGAACGAACCCGCCTCAGCATCTCAGCGTCTCAGCGTCAAAGTAGGGCGATCGCGGTTGCGCTATCGGGCGGAAACCTGCTTCGTGCTGCCGGTCGCCTGGCTCGTCGGAGCGCTGAAGCGCGATAACCCCAGCGCCGACACTACATTCTTGTGCTTCTTATCGGCGTCCAGCAGGAACGACTGGACCTTGGCGCGCATGTCAGGGTCGGCTTGCTCCGACGCGATGAAGCGGCCCTCTTCAGCCTTCGGCGTCTCGCCCAGCACGCGGAACTGGTCTTTGCTGAGCGACGGCTGAATCGGATTGATGAACTTGCCGCCCGTATCGGGCAGCGCGTCGTACTCGGTTTTCTCGATCACACCTGCCGGCGTCTTGATGCCCGCGACGCCATAGATCACTTCCTTCGCCGCTTCGTACGAACTGATGTGATGTTGCAGCGACCCTGGTAGCGGCACCAACTCTTTGGTGATGTCGTTCACGGTGACGCCGGTCTCCTCCAGCGCCGCCAGCGCGCCGTAGTGCAGCACGGCATCGTTATGCGGCCCGAAGGCGAAGCGTTTGCCCTTCAGGTCGGAAATCTGCCGGATGTCCGAATCGGCCGCCGTGACGATCAGCCCCTGTCGATCGGTCGGCTCGGCCACCGCAATGATCTCGCCCACCGGTCCGTCCTTGGAGGCCTCGCGATACTCGTCCAGCGACAGCAGCGCGAATTGCAGGCGGCCCGATTTCAGATGGGCGGCGATCTGGAACGGCTTCATCGGCTCGATCTGCACCGACTTGCCCAGCCGCACGCGCAGCTCTTCCTGCATGCTGGCGTAAGGCCCGGATGCCCCCAGGTCCCACCAGACGCGGGCCGCCTCCGCATCCCCGCCGGTCGGCCCGATCCCGATGCGCACCGGCTTCTTATCAAGCTGCGGCAGCGGCAGATGCAGCGGATTCCAAACCGTCGAAGAAAACACGCCCCCCGCGCAGCCACCGGCCATCAGCGCCAGCGGCGCGAGGCTCATCAGTAATCGCCGCGCCGAGTGCCTTGGACCCTGAACCCTGCCTGCCCGCCGTGGCGGGAACCCTGAACCCTGTTGCATGAATCGCCTCCCCTTCCGCGCCTCTCGTCAGCCGGCGCGCGCCGGCCGTAGCACCGGCTTCCTTCCGGCGCGTAGCGGGCGTCCGCTTTCACGCCATTCGTCGTCACGCACTATATCGCCTCACCGTTGATTGCTCAACAACATGGCACACCGACCGCTCAACGGCGTCAACACCCACGCGAGCCTTCGGCGGCGCGACTGTGGCCGCTTACCCGCCGTAGGATGCCGTCTGCTCGCCGGAGACCGCCACGTTTAGCCGCCACACCGCAGGGGTGCGCTGCGAACGCCGTAGCGGCTCCGCAACGCTCTGTGGCCGCCTCCATGCTCCCGCTTGGTCGACCGCGACGATTTCTGCGATTGCGCACCGCGAACGTCCGTCGCAGCGCGGGCCTTTGGCCCAGCGGCTAAACGTGACGGGCCGCCGCTCCGAATTTCGCCGGCAGACTCCGCTGAACCCTGAACTCTGAACCCTGAACCCTTGAGCTGGATAACTTCTTACAAAATTCGCTTGACAGCCTCCGACGAATGTAGTAGGCTTTCAACGACGTTCGTAGTAGGCATTCGGATAAGCGTGCAACCGCGATGGCGCAGCAGCAGTACGATCTTGGGACAGCGGAGTTGGAGGTGCTCAGGGCGCTGTGGGATGGCGGTCCGGCCACCGTGCGCGACGTCATGCAGCAGCTTCACGCGCGCGGGCGGCGCGTGGCCTACACCACCGTGCTGACTTTCCTGACCCGGCTGGAGCAGAAGGGCTTCGTCGCCAGCGATAAGTCCGGCCTGGCGTATGTCTATCGGCCTAAGGTGTCGCGGCGGCAGATCAGCCAGTCGCGGCTGAAGGCGCTGCTCAGCCAGCTTTACGACGGCGCGGCCGGTCCGCTCGTCTTGCAGCTCATTCGGACGGAGCGGTTCTCGCCCGAAGAGATCGACGAGTTGCACAAACTCATCGCCCGATTGGATACGAAGGAGCGATGAACACTGCGCGGGTGGCACGGTCTCGCGCAGCGAGGCCGTGGCGGGTGCTGTGAACACGGCCTGACTTCGTCAGACCGTGCCACCTGCAACATTCACTCGGGAACAGGAGCATGGGGATGGGATCCTGGACCTGGCTGCTGACCGATCCGCTGTGGCGAACTGCATTGACGGTGATCCCGCTGGTGCTCGGCGTCGCGGTGATCTGCCACTTCGTGCCTCTGCTGCCGGCCACGCGACACACGCTCTGGCTCGTCGTGTTGCTGTGGCTGATCGCGTCGCCGCTTCTACCAGCCTCCAGCATGCCGGGCCTGCTGGCGCGGCTGATCCCGCACGGCGGAGCGCCTTCCGAACAACTGGCGCTCGCGCCGGCTTCGCCCGACCAGGCGTCCGCAGCCGTCGCCCAAACGCCCGCTATCGATACGAGCAGCGCTGTGCCGAGCGCATCCGATACTAATCCAATCGCAACAGCGTTCGCACCTGACATCCCGACCGCTTCGGATGTCATCGTGAACTCGACGCCGCGCCCGCGCGTCCCGCCGGCAGCGCGCCCTGCGCCGGTTCTCATGCCGGACCTGCCCATCTCCGGCGCTTATCCGCCTGATCGACCGGGCCAGGTGCCAACCTCGTCCGCGGTTCTGGTCGAAATACAAACGCCAGCGCCGCGGGCATCGGCCGAGTCCGAGCACTCCGACGACGCCAGATGGCGCGCCATGCAAGCGACGGCTCCCCCCGAAGATCTGTCAGCAGCGGAGGCGCCGCGGGGCGACAGTAGCTCTGAGATCGCCGGCAGCGCAACGTCCGCCGCGCCGGCATCCGACGGATCGCTGCCCCGTGCCGAGAACGCACCATCGAAAGCGTCCGCCTGGCGGACCTGGATCATCGGCTTACGCGCCGTGCGCGACGCTCTCGTACGACTGCCGTCGATGCCCGTGAACGTCTGGTTGGGCGGAATGGCACTGTTACTCAGCATTCAGTTCGTCCGGTGCCTTCGCGCGCGTTGCGCTCTGCGTGCCGCCGTGATTGCGCCGGCGTCTGTAACCGGCATGGTGCGCGAAGTCGCCGGCGCGCTTGGCATGCGGCAGGTGCCCGAGACGCTGATGGTGGCCGGGCAGCTTTCGCCGATGATCACCTGCGGCCGGCGCCCGCGCCTGGTGCTGCCGCGAGCACTCTGGGGACAGCTCGACTACGTCAGTCGCCGCGCCGTGATCTGTCACGAATTGGCGCACCTGCGGCGTCGCGATCACTGGATCCGCTGGTGCCAACTCACGGCCTGCGCGCTGTACTGGTGGCACCCGGTGGCCTGGTGGGTGCGCCGGCGCCTGTCCGAAGAGGCCGAATTGTGCTGCGACGCCTGGGTGACGTGGCTCATGCCACAGCAGCGCCGCGCCTACGCCGAAGCTTTGCTCAAGACCAAACAATACGTGTGTGCCCAGGACGCGCGCGTCCCCGCCGTGGGTATCGGCGTGACGACGCGCCGCGCCAGGAGATTTGCCAGGAGACTAAAAATGGTGATGACCGCGAATACCAGACCGGGATTGTCCGTTGCGGGGATTCTGTTAGCGCTGGGAGTGGCACTGTGCGGCTGGTTGACCGCGCCGGTGTGGGCCTGCCCGCCGGAATCGAAGGCGGCCAAAGCTGATCAGCCCGCGCCTGCGGCGGTTGCGATTCCGGCCGAGGCGCCGCATGCCGTGATCGTCGCGACGGAAACTGGCGACGACGACGACGACGATGCACCGCAGGGCACCTACGAGAAGCACATGGCCGCGAAAAAGGCACCGAAAGCCAAGTCCCCGAAAGCTCCCAAGGCGGCGCAGCCTTTCATGTTCTCGTTCAACGGGGGTCAGGGCAGTAGCAGCGGCGCTACGGCGTGGCCAGCGCCGCCGTCGACACCGCCAAGCACGCCAGAGCCCGGAGGCCGGCCGGGCCGCGATGATCTCGAGCGCCGCATGGAGCGACTGGAACGGCAACTCGAGCGGCTGAGCGAGCGTCTCGAGCAAATGTCGTCAGGACCCGGTCAAAGCATCCCCGGACGCGGACCGCGCGCCAGCGGCGGCGGCATCGGGCGCGCTCAGACTGCCCCGCTTCCCCGGGAGGACGACGATGGGAAGGTCATCACGCGCGTCTACAAGCTGCCCGATGGCAAGCGCGATGCGCTGATCGAATTCCTGCGGCGCGACGACGTGCCGGTCCGCATCAGCCCCGCGCCGGTGGATGGCGGCATCGAGGTGCATGGCACGCCTCGTCAGCATGAAGTGTTCAAGGCCTTCATCGATTTGATCAACCCGTCCGAGCGGCGCGGCGCGGCGCTCGAACCGGCGAGTCCGCTGATGGGCTTGCGCAACCGCCTCGGCGACCTGTCGCAACTAAAGGCCTTGGAGGCCCTGCGCTCCGACGATGGTTCCCGGCTGTCACGTGAGCTGGTGGAGCGCTTGACGCGCGAAAAGACCAGCCTGTTCGAGGCGCAGAAGCGCCAGATCGAGGCGCAGCAGAACAACCTTCGCCGGCAGGCCGAGCAGCTCCGTGCGCAAGCCGAGCACATGCGCCAGGAGGCCGAGCGCCTGCGCGAGAACGCCCAACAACTTCTGCAGAAGGCCCAGGAAATGCGCGAGCGCTCGGACGCCTCGCAAAATGAGCACGAGAAGCAGGCAGCGGAACATGAGGCCCAATCGGTCGAGAACGAGGCCCGCAGTGCCGAGGAGCATGCCGAGCAGATCGAAGCGAGCACCGACTCGATCGATGAGCGCGCCGTGGCCTTCGAATCGCAGGCGGAAGAACTCGAAGGCGCGCTCGACGTTCCCGAGCCGTGACGGCCGGGTGGCATGGCTTCACGGCTTCAGCCGGGTAGCCATGCCTGGGGCCAGCCGCGCCGCGGCGGGTTCGCCGGATCGTGCCACGCTATAGACGACCTGTACGATTCTCAGACCTCAGACAAGCGGAGGTAGAGCATGTGGCAGTTTCGATCGCGCCGATTGGCGCTGCTGCTGACGCTCGCTTGCTGCGCGCCGCGCAGCGCCCGCGCCGACGATTCGCCACCGGCATCCGACGCCAGCGCGGCCGAGCTGCGCGAATACTACAGCGGCAACGGCCTGCTGCAGCGCGGCTTGTATGAGCTGGCGGCGGTCGAATACCGCAAATTCCTCACCGCACATGCCGAGCACGAGAAGGCGCCCATCGCGCATTACGGCCTGGCGGTTTGCCTTTTCCGTACGCAGCAGTACGACGCAGCGCTGGTCGAGCTGAACCCGCTCGCCGCGCGCCAAGAGTTCGCGTACGCAGCAGAAGTCGCCGTCATGCTCGGGCAAGCGCAGCTTGCGCAGCAGCATTATGACCCGGCCATCGAAGCCTTCGAGCGCGTCCTGCGCGACTTCAGCAAGCACGAGCTAGCGGCCGATGCTGCGGCTGAGCTGGCCGAGGCGCTGTGCCTCAAAGGCGATGGCGAGCGCGCCATTCAGCAATGCCAGCAGTTCGCCGCGCGCTGGCCGGAAAGTCCGCTGCGCGCCCGCACGGAGTTTTTCCACGCGCTGGCGCTCATGAACCAGCGCCAGTTCGGCGGGGCGGCCGAGCGCTTCGCCGCGGTGCTCAAGCAATATCCCAAGGGGCAGCTCACCGAGCGCATTCCGCTCTTGCTGGCGCAATGCCAACACAACAGCGGCGCGCTGGACCAGGCTGCCGCGCAATATCGGCGCGTCATCGATCAGGCTGACGCGCGCTCCTTGCCCGAGGCCCTGTTGGGACTGGGCTCACTTCTCCTCACTCAGCACCGCCCCGTCGACGCCGGGGCGGTGCTGGATCAATTTTTGGAGAAGTTTTCGAATAGTGCGGCCGCGCCCGCTGCGCGCGTGCAGCGCGGGCGGGCGTGGTTCGATCAGGGCCAGTTCGATCGGGCGCTGGCTTGCTTCGAGGCCGTCGGTGGCGCCGATGCCGACATTGCCGATGACGCGGCGTACTGGATCGCCAAGTGCAAGCTGCGTCAGGAACAGTTCGCCGATGCGGCGGATCGTCTCGCCCAGGCCATCAACCAGTTTAGCCGCAGCGAGCTGCTGCCCGAGATGCTGTACGACCGGGCGGTCGCGCTCACGCGCGCCGGCCGGCACGAAGCTGCGGTCAAGTCGCTTGAAACATTCCGCGAGCGATTCCCGCAGCACGCCCTCGGCGCGGCCGCCCTGCAGCTTCTGGCCGTCACCGAGCAGCGCCAGCAGCGCTATTCGGCCAGCGCCGTCCGCTGTCGCGAGTTCCTCGCGGCCTATCCCCGGCACGAACTGACCTCCGCGGTGTTTTTTCTGCTGGCCGAGAACCTGTTCCTGCAAGGAGAGCTCGAACAAGCCGCCGAAAGCTATCGGCAATTCCTCGAGCAATTTCCCGGCGATTCGCAAGTGCCGGCGGTGACGTTCCGGCTCGGCCTGGCGCTGAATCGATTGCAGCGCTACGACGAGGCGCTGCCGCTGCTAACCGAGTCCGCCGCAACGGCCGGCAAAGATCCGGTCTTTCGCGCGGCGCTGCTGGCGCTGGGGGATGTGTATTTTCAGCGCAGCGAGTGGAAGTCGGCCGAGCGCTATCTAAGCGAATACCTGGCGACAGATCCGTCGGCGCCTGCGGCCGACGACGCTTTGCTCAAGCTCGGTCTGGCGCAGGAAAGACAGAACCGTCACGATCAGGCCCTCAAGAGTTTCGACGAATTGTTGCAGCGCTTTTCTGAAAGTCCGCAGCACCTGCAGGCGCTCTTCGAGCGCGGCCAGGTGCTGGTCGCCCTGCAGCAGTTCGATCAGGCGGCCGAAGCATTCGAGCGTGTGCTCAGCGAAGCCCCTGACTCGCGTTTCGCCCCCTACGCGCTGAACCACCTGGGCGCGATCGCGCTGCAGCGCAAGCAGTTCGACCAAGCCGCACAGCGCTTCGAGCGGGCGGCGGCATCGGCTGCCGACGGCGAGCTATCCGGCGAGGCGGCCTTCCAGCGCGCTGCCGCGCTGATGGCGGCGCAGGATTACGCGCGCGCCGAAGAAGTGTTCACCGCATTCCTGGATCAAAATCCGAATCACCCGCGTGCACCCCAGGCGCGGGCGCAGCGCGCCATCGCGCTCTCGCGCCTCAATCGGCCTGCCGACGCATTGAAGGCTATCAAACAGGTCGAAGAGGCGGGTGGCAATCTCGATGATTCGCTGCGGTCAGCGCTGCGTTACGAGCAGGCCTGGTGCTTGCGCGAGTTGGGCCGCGGCGGCGAGGCCGCCGAAAGCTATCGCCAGTTGCTGGACGACAAAGGATCGAGCGAGCTGAATGCCCACGCGCTGCTGGAGCTGGCCGGCATCGAGTTCGGGGCCAAGCGCTACGACGAAGCGGCGAAACTGCTGCGACGGTTGCGGAGTGCCATCCAGTCGGACGCATCCGGCGTCCCGCGCGAACTTCAGGAGCCGGCCGCGTACCGCCTGGCTACCTGTGAATATGAGTTGCACCATTTCGCCGAGTCCCTGGAATTGTTCGAGGAGTTCATTGCAAAATTCGGCAGCAGCCCATTGATCCCCTCGGCCAGCTTCTTGTGCGGCGACGCCTGCATGCAGACGGGCAAGCACGAACGGGCCATCGGGCACCTGCAGCGCGTGGTCGAGCAATATCCTTCCGACGCAGCTTGCGGTCCCAGTCTGCTGCGGTTGGGCGAGTGCCTGGCCGAGCGGCAGCGCTGGGCCGCGAGCGAGAAGACCTACGCTGAGTTCTTGGATCGCTTCCCGGAGAATGAGCAGTGGTTCGCGGCGCGCTTCGGACTGGGTTGGGCGCGCGAGAACCAGAATCATTACGATGAGGCGCTCGAGGCCTATCAGCAAGTGGTCGCGCGTCACAAAGGCCCGACCGCGGCGCGCGCTCAGTTTCAGATTGGGGAATGCTTGTTTGCCAAGGAGAAATACGAGCAGGCCGCGGCCGAATTGCTGAAGGTGGACATCCTGTACGCCTATCCGGAGTGGAGTGCGGCCGCCCTCTACGAAGCGGGCCGCTGTTTCGAAAAAATGTCGAAGTCCGCCGAGGCCCGCGCGCAATTCAAGACGGTCGTGGAGAAGTTCAAGGACACGCGCTGGGCCGAAATGGCTGCCAAACAATTGGCGCAGTGACGGTCGTATTGATGTCGCGCAAAGGCGCAAAGACGCAAAGAGAATTGTGTTTCGCTGGATTGATCTTTGCGCCTTTGCGTCTTTGCGCGACATATTTTGCGGAGATAGCCCATGAACGGCGAAGACGCCGCGAAAATCGGTTCGGTCCTCGATTTCCTGGTCAAGGGCGGACCGGTGATGATTCCCATCGGGGTGGCGTCGATCGTGGCGCTGACGCTAATCGTCGAGCGCCTCGTCAGCTTGCGGCGCCGCAAGATTATTCCGCCGGAATTCCTGCCCGGGTTGCAGGCCGAACTCCGCAACGGCAATGGGGATCGCAAGCCGGCGCTGGCATACTGTCAGGCCAACCCCAGCCCCATCGCCAGCATCTTCACGGCCGGCGTGAAGAACCTGAGCGCTCCGGTGGAGCGGCTCGAAAAGCTGGTGCAGGAGGCGGGCGAGCGCGAGGTAATGCACCTCCGCAAAGGCATGCGGGTGCTGTCGGTCATTCCGAACGTCGCGACCTTGCTGGGGTTGCTGGGGACGATTCTGGGCTTAATCAAGGCGTTCCAGACCGTGGCGACGTCGGGCGGCGAATCGCTGGGTAAGGCCGAGATGCTGGCCGAGGGCATCTACGAAGCCATGATCACCACCGCGGCCGGTTTGATCGTGGCGATTCCCGTGTTGCTGGCATATCACTGGATCGCGGCGCGCATTGACGGCCTCGTGCGCGAAATGGATCGCATGACCGTCGAATTCGTCGAGGAGCATGCGGGCAGCGCGATGCCTCCGGTAGAAGTGCCGCGCCCCGTGCCGCGCGACGAACCTGCCGAACTGCCAGCAGCCGCCATCGCCGCGGCGTAAGGAGAAGCACCCGTGCTGCTGAAGTCTCAGGAAGCCGATTCCGGCGGCGTCATGGACATGACGCCCATGATCGACACGGTTTTCAATCTGCTGATCTTCTTCCTGGTTGCGGGCAGTCTCCAGCAGGCGGAGCGCGAAATGAAGATCGCGCTGCCGCTGGCCAGCTCGGCCGGTCCGATCAGCGCCGCGCTGCGCGAGATCGTGGTTAATGTCGATGCCGAAGGACGCATCATTGTCACCGGCCGGCAGATCAGCGCGGATGACCTGCGCACGATGGTGAAAGAGGCCGTGGTCATCAACGCGCAGCAGAAGGTCATCGTTCGCGGAGACCGCGGCACGGCCTACGCGAACGTGGTGCGCGTGCTCGATATCTGCAAAGCCGCGGGCGTGCAGGAGCCGTTTCTCGACACGGTTTTGAAGGAGTGATCTTGGGTGCTCCATCCCGGCGGCCTCTTGCCGGGGTCGGGGACTGATTGCGCCCGTATTCAGTCCCCCACCCTTCGCGATGAGGCCGCAAAGGGTGGGGCACACGAGCGATCAGCGCGCATGTCATATAGGTGAGGGAACGAAGTGGTGCGACCGGCGCCAATCCTATGTTTCACGTGAAACGCATCATCCTGGTCGCGGGCGTTCTGCTGCTGCTCGGCGGCGGCGCGCTGGCGTGGTGGCTCTGGCCACAGTCGCGGAGCTTCTACACCGATGCCGACACAATCCGCGAGCCGGCCGCCAGCGCGGCGACTCGCGACGTGCTCTGGCAGCCGCCGCGCGCCTTGCCGGACACCGTTAACGCCTCCGGTGAGAACTACGAGCCGAAACTGTCGGCCGACGGCCTGACGCTCTACTTCGTTCGCGGCAAGGCCGGGCACAACGCTGACATCTACATCGCGCAGCGCACGCCCGACGGTTGGACCGAGCCGGAGCCGCTGGAAGAGATCAACTCTGAGTATGACGACCTCGGTCCCGAGCCGTCGGCCGACGGCGAATCGCTGTACTTTTACAGCGATCGCCCCGGCGGATCGGGAGGGTTTGACTTGTGGGTTGCGTCCGCCGCGGCGGACGGGAGCCAGGCGTGGCAAGCGCCAACCAATCTCGGCCCACTGGTGAATTCGGGTTTCAACGACTACGGCCCGGCGCTGACACCCGATGGCCGGACGCTGTACTTCGCCTCCAACCGCCCGCGTCCGGACGATGCGCGTCAGCCAAATTCCGATGCCTGGCCGGCCACGCTGCGCGAGGACCTGTACCGGCGCGATTACGATCTGTACGCAGCGGCAATCACCGAGCGCGGCGTGGGTCGCGCCGAGCCGCTGAGCGCGCTGAATACGAGCTACAACGAAGGCGCGCCCGCCGTCAGTCCAATCGGCGATTTTTTGTATTTTGCGTCCGACCGGCCGGGTGGCGCGGGCG
>DASXUA010000641.1:0-1839 GCA_036505095.1 Phycisphaerae bacterium | reverse complement strand
TATCCATCCCGAGCTTGATGACCTTGACGGCCACCTTGCGCCGGACGGGTTCCTTCTGCTCGGCCAGATACACCGTCCCGAACCCGCCCTCGCCGATGCGCTCCAGCAGCTTGTAGGGGCCGATGACCGCGCCGGGAACTTCGTACTGATCGGCGCCCGTCTCGACGGCGGCTCCCGTGGCCTCGACCGCTGCGGCGCGCACCAGCCGCACCTCGCGCGAGTCCGGTTGCACAGCCGGCGCGCCGTTGGGTGGTTTGCTGTATGCGGGTTGCGATCCGGGACGCCCTGGCCCGCACGCGGGCGCGGGTGTCCCGGACGATTCGCGCTGCGCTTGGCCATGGCGCCCGATCGGTTCAATGGTGGGTGCGGCCAGGAAGCGACCTTGCCGTTCGTGCGCCGCCAGCAGCGATTCGATCAACGCGCGCAGCGCGCCGTTGTCGCCGCAGGCCTCACTGAGATAGGCCGGCCGCGCCTGCGGCGGCAGCGCCAGCGCCTGCTCAAAGATCTCAGACGCCCGCTCCAGGTTGTTCAGGTTTGCCGCCATGCTGGTCATTGGTTTGCAGGTCGCTCAACTCGCGGAACAGCCAGGTTCGGGCGAACTCCCATCTGCGCTTGACCGTGGCCGGCGAAACGCCGAGCGCCGCGGCCGTCTCCTCGATATTCAGCCCCGCATAGAAGCGGAGCCGCACGACCTGCCCGATCTCCGGGTCGCACTGAATCAAGCGACAAACGGCCTCATCGAGGCTCAGGATTTCTGAGGGATCGTCGGTTTCTGCCAATTCCGCGACATTCAGCGGCACGCGCCGCCAGGCACCACCGCGTTTGGCCCGCCCGCGGGCCTTGGCGTGATCCAGCAGGACGTGCCGCATGGCCTCGGCCGCGGCGACGAAGAAGTGGGCCCGGTTCTGCCAGGGAACCTCGCGGTCGCCGACCAGCTTCAACCAGGCCTCGTGCACCAGCGCGGTCGCGTCGAGGGTATGGTCGCGACGCTCGTCTTGCATCCGCTGCCGCGCGATCCCGCGGAGCTGGTCATAGACCAGCGCAAAAACTTCGTCCGCCGCGGCTCGATCGCTGGGGGCGTTCTGAAGCAGGCGCGTGATGTGCTCGGGCTCCGCGGGACGCATATGACTGTGCCTCAGTGCGGTGCTGCGCAGCCAATATACCGCCGGCCCGGTCGGTCAGTCACGCCATTGAGCTTGTGAGGCACCCCCGTCGGATCCGTTGGCTTGCCGCGGACCACGCGGCGTTCAGTCATGATTGGGCGTAATGGGGCGGATGCCGGATCTGCTGTTACTCGTCTGCCGTTCGCGATGTTCGGCTGCTACCGGCCCAAGTGATAGCCAGCGCGGCGCTGACTCCGGCCATGTCGGCCGCCCAGTCCCAGAACTCGCACGAGCGGTGCACGAAGGGCAGGGCTTGCAGCAATTCGTCGGCCGCGCCATAGGTCGCATATATCGCCCACCACATCCACACCCACCGCGCCGTCAGCGCGCGCCGCTGCGCGAGCCACAGGCGCCCGCCGGCCAAGGCGAGGGTGAAATAGGCGATGAAATGCATGACCTTGTCGGACCCGGGAATGTGCCCGAGCGGCGGCGGCTTGGGCCAATGCGTCAGGCCGAAGAGCAGCACCCAGAAGCCAATCCACAGCACGCGCAATCGCTTGACGCGGCGCTCGTCCGGGGCGTGGGATGAGGAGAGGTTCTCAGGCAATCTTGGCGTACCGTGGTGTTTCTGCCGCGCGCGTGTCCTGCGGCTCACCCGAAATCTGAGCGAGGATCGCTTCGCTGGTGCGCGGCGCGCTGTCGCTGGTCGCGATGGGGTCCATGACCAACGAAGCCG
>DASXUA010000640.1:0-5298 GCA_036505095.1 Phycisphaerae bacterium | reverse complement strand
TGAATGATTGGTTCCGCAATATTCGGCGCAGAACAAATGGTATTCACCCAGGCGCGTCGGGACGAACCATTCCGATGTGTAACGCCCCGGAATAACATCCTGTTTGATGCGGAAGTCCGGGAGATAAAAATCGTGAATGACATCCTCCGACGCCATTACCAGTCGAATCGCGCGGCCCAGCGGGACGTGCAACTCGTTGATCTCGCGGCGGCCCTGCGGATGCTGGATGTGCCACATCCATTGCTTGCCGATCACGTGGATTTCCAGCGCGTCCGGCCGCGGCTGCGACGACGTGACGAACAGTGACGCCCCCCAGGCGAACATGGTCATCAACAGCACCAGCGGAACGGCGATCCAGGCGACTTCCAGCTTCAGGTGCTCGCGGGTCGGCGGCGGTACCTCGTGTTCGCTGCGCCGCCGGTACTTGATCGCGAAGTATAGAACACAGAACGCGATCACCAGGATGAAGACCCCGGTCACTCCCAGCAGAAAGAAGAACAGCGCATCCACATGCGGCGCCAGTGAGGAAGCCTGTTCCGGAAATAAGGGCATACCCAAAATCATGCTGCCATTCTCCGCGCTAGCGCAAGAAGCCGGCGCCCTCGGCCGCCGGGCGGTGCGGGTGGGCCGTCCGGGCGCGCCGCTCGCGTCGCAGCAGCAGCACGATCAGCAACCCCAGGCCTGCGACCGTCGCCGCTCCGCCGAACTGCAGCAGGCGAATGATGGCCAAACCGTATTTGCCGGTGGCCGGATCGTAGTGGTAGCACAACAGCAGGAGCTGATCGACGCGCGAACCGATGCGGTAATTCGAGGCCTCCACCAGCGCCAGGCGCAGGTCGCGCGGCGCGTACTCGATTCCATAGAAATATCGCGAGACGCGCCCGGCCGGCGTGAGCACCATGATGCCGCTGGCATGCGCGAACTGTCCGCTTTTCGCATCGTAGGCATAGCGGAACCCGACGGCGTCGGCCAGACGTCGAATGGAATCTTCCGAACCCGTCAGGAAATGCCAGCCCGTCTCTGCGCCCGCACGGCCATATTGCCTGAGGTACTGCTGCCGCTTGGCATGGGCCAGCGGCGGTTCCTCGCGCGGATCGATGCTGACGGTCACGACATTGAATTGATTTCCGACATCGAAAGCCAGGGTGCGCAGCGCATTCAGCAGTCCATTGAGAATCAGCGTGCAGAGCATGGGGCAGCGATAGTAATTCAGCGTGAGTATGACCGGCTTGTGATTGACGCAATCGGAGAGCTTCACCGTCGCGCCGCTTTCGTCTCGAAACTCCAGATCCAGCGGCACCTGGGCATCGAGCTGTTGATCGATCCGCACGTCGCGCATGAGCTGAAGCTGTCGATCATCGGCGCGCCCCGCGGCGCCGCACACCAAGACCAAAATGCCGGCACATCGAACGGTTTTCATCGCGGGCCCTCCGACTGTTTCTCGTTTTCAGCGGGCTGGCTCTGTGGCTGTGCGGCGCGCACGGGAAGGCGGTGCTCAGCGATGGTCAGTTCCATGGCGCGCTCGATCGGAATCCGGACGATCCCGGCCGAGCGATCCACCCAGCCGAAGCTGTTGAGCAGCGCGTCCTCTTGCAAACGCAGCGCCTTGAGTTCCTGCGGCGGATCGATCTGCAGGCGCGGCGGAGGAGGGAGCCGCCCAGGCTCGGCCAGCGGGGCGGCCGACGGGTTCGATCGGGTTCGCTCCGCGATCATCGCTTGCAGCATTCCCCACAACAGCAGGTGAATCACAATCGCCAAAACCAGCAACGACCCCAGAAAGATCGCCACGCCGGAAACGCTGACATCGCGCGGCTCGCGCGAGACCTCCGGATGCGCTATGTCGCCCGCGGCGCGCTCAGCCATGTCCTTCCGCCTCCGCGCGCAGATGCCGTGCCTCGGGTGGCAGCAGCGCCCGTCGCTCCAGCCGCCAGACAAATACCAGCACCCAGATGCCCCCCAGCGCCAGCGGCGCCACCACATCCAGCCAATGAATGTGAAAGCGCCCGTTCTCAAACGCCGGCGCGATAATCCACAGCAGGTCAATCCAGCGTACCGCCAGAATCAGCAGCGCCACCAGCGGCAGCGCCCACAGGCTCAGCTTGACATCGCGCGACAGCAGCAGCAGAAACGGCGCGAAGAAATGGAACAGCGCCAGCAGCACGGCCAGCACTCCCCATCCGCCGGCGGCGCGCGGCGCGTACCAGCGGACCTCCTCGGGCAGATTACCCGACCAGATGATGATGAACTGGGACAGGCTGACATACGCCCAGAGCATGATAAACGCCAGCAGCAGATTTCCCAGATCGTGCATGCGCTCGGCCGTAATCACCCCGGCCAGCGCGGGCTCCTTCAGCAGCAGACGCAGCATGATGATGGCAAACGCGAATGCCGCGACCCCTTGTTCGGTAAGAAAGATGACGCTGTAGATCGTCGAGTACCATTGCGGTGAGAGCGACATGACCCAATCGATCGCCGCGAACGTCATCGTCAGCCCATACAGGACCAGTCCCGGCCCGCTCAGCAGGCGCAGGCGCCGCGCCCAGGCGGCGTCGGGCTGCGCCTCCATCCGATCGGACCAGCGTCTCAACAACCAGGCCAGCCCGATCCAGATCACAAAATAAATGATGGTCCGCATCCAGAAGAAAGGCACGTTGAGGTAGGCCTGCTTGTGCCGCAGCAGTTCGTCGCGCGCGACGCTGTCCGCGTGCGTCCATTCGTACAAGCGCCGCATGCCGAGAAACACGAAGACGATCGACAGCAGCGCCATGAGCGGCAGCGTTGCCGTGGCCGCCTCCAGCGGTCGGCGGACGATCAAGCCCCAGTTGCCCCCCACCAGATAATGCATCATCACCACGCCCGCGCCGCCCAGCGCGATACCGAGCCAGAACAAGAACGCGAGCAGGTATGAGCGCAAGAACTGATCGAGGTTCAGCGCCGCCCCCAGCAAACAGAGCGCGCTGCCGCCCAATCCTGCAATCCACGCGCCGCGACGGAGGCGCGCGATCGACAGCGAGGCCGTGCCGGTCCCGTTCATCGCGGACCCTCCGCCAGCTCGGCCCGCAGGGACGCGGACAATTCGGTGAAGCTAGCGCGCTGGCTGAGCTGCAGCGCCCGCACGTAGGCGACGATGAGCCAGCGATCGCGCGGCGGGATTTGCGCGGCATAGTCCGGCATGGCGCCCAGCCCGTTGGAGATCACCTGAAAGAAATGGCCGACGGGCGCCTGGCGCAAGCGATCGATATGGAAGGAAGGCGGCTGCGGAAAACCGCGCTGCACGATCATGCCATTGCCATCGCCCACCCGGCTGTGGCAGGGAGCACAGAAGATGTTGAAACGCTCCTGGCCACGTTGCATATCGTCGCGGGTGATGGGGAACGGAAAGTTCTCGGCCAGCGCCGCGCCGACTTGCCCGGCGTAGAAGTGCGCGTCGAGGCGAAGCTGTCCGCGCGCCACGGTGCCGGCCACCAGCGGGCGCGACGCGCGCCCATCCGCGAAGAATTCGCTGACCGCCAGCGGCTTGTAGCGCGGCTGGTCGTGCATGTCGCCTTCGCGGCAACTCACCGCCAGCGCTGCCAGCAGCGCGGCGCGCGCCGCGCTGCGTAGTCCGGCCGTCCATCCCTGAATCTTTCCCGCCCGCATGCTGCGGTTTCCTCCCATCAGTAGGGAACTTCCGTCACGTGCCGCGCCCGCAAGCCGCATAGAAACGCGGCGGTCGCGCGGCGGTCGAAGCGTGGATCGCGGCTCTCGATGCACAGAAAGAACCGGTTGCGGGAAGCCAACTCGAAGCTCGGCTCGTTAAACAACGGGTGATACGGCAGCGGCAGGCCGTTCAGCCCGAGCATCCCGAACACAGCGAAGAACGCGGCACACAACACCGTCAGTTCGAAGGTCACCGGGATGAACGCGGGCCAACTGTGATACGGACGGCCGCCGATGTTCACCGGGTAATTGACGACCGCCGCGTAGTATTGCAGGAAGTATCCTCCGACACAGCCGATCACGCCGCCGATGAAGATCACCAGCGGCAGCCGTGTGTGACGAAACCCGATCGCCTCCGAAAGCCCGTGCACCGGAAACGGCGTATAGGCGTCGATCCTGCGGTAGCCGGCCTCGTGCGTGCGCCGCGCGGCTTCCAGCAACTCCTCCGGCTGCTCGAACTCCGCCAGCAGCCCGTAGATGTCGCACTCATCAGTCATCCGGACCTGTGCCTCCCGAAGTCTGGGCGACCAGCTCGCGCATCTCGAAGATCGAGATCATCGGCAGCAGCCGCAGGAACACGAACAACAGCGCCAGAAACAAGCCGATCGATCCGATAAAGGTGGCCCAGTCCCAGCGGGTGGGCGTGTACATGTCCCAGGCTGAAGGCATGAAATCGCGATGCAGGCTGGTCACCACGATCATGAAGCGCTCCAGCCACATGCCGACGTTCACAATCAGCGCCACGACGAATAGCGTCAGAACGTTGGTGCGCGCCCGGCGCCACCACAACACTTGCGGCGCGGCCACGTTGCAGAACATCACCCCCCAGAACACCGGCCAGTACGGACCCAGGATGCGATTCAACATCACGTATTGCTCGAAGGGGCTGCCGCTGTACCACGACATGAAGCCTTCCATCAGGTAGCCGTAATCCACAATCAAGCCGGTGGCCAGCATAACCTTGGCCATATTTGTCAGGTGTCGCAGCGTGATGAAATCCTCCAGGTGATAGAACCTGCGGATGGGGATGGCCAGCGTCATCACCATGGCGAAGCCGGAGAAAATGGCGCCGGCTACAAAATAGGGCGGGAAAATGGTGGAGTGCCAGCCCGGCACGATGGCCACCGCAAAGTCAAAGCTCACGACGCTGTGCACCGAAATCACCAGCGGCGTCGCCAGACCCGCCAGCAGCAGGTAAGCCGTTTCATAGCGCAGCCAGTGCCGCGCCGAGCCGCGCCAGCCCATCGACAGAATGCCATAGGCGATCCGGCTGAAGGGCCGCCGGGCGCGGTCCCGCAGCGTGGCCATGTCCGGCACCAGTCCCACGTACCAGAAGATCAGCGACACGGTTCCATAAGTGAACACGGCGAACACATCCCAGATCAGCGGACTGCGGAACTGCGGCCACAAGCTCATGGTGTTCGGATACGGTAACAGCCAGTAGAAAAGCCACGGGCGTCCCAGGTGCAGCAGCGGGAACAGCATGGCGCACGCGACCGCAAAGAGCGTCATCGCTTCGGCGAAGCGGTTGATCGAGGTGCGCCACTTCTGCCGCATAAGCAGCAGGATCGCCGAAATCAGCGTGCCCGCGTGCCCGAT
>DASXUA010000639.1:0-1689 GCA_036505095.1 Phycisphaerae bacterium | reverse complement strand
GATGGACATGCCGTGGAACGCGGCCGACGTCTTTTTCACGTTCGCGATGTGGGCGGTGATGATGGTGGGAATGATGATGGCATCGGCGGCGCCGGTGATGCTCCTCTTCGCGGGGATGCACCGGCGGCGCGGCGCAGAACGCGCACCGCGCGTTGTGTTCGTCTTCAGCGCGGGCTACCTGCTCGTCTGGACCGCCTTCAGCGCGGGCGCCGCGCTAGCGCAATGGGCGCTGCATCAGGCGGCGATGCTGTCACCGGCGATGACGACATCCAGCACACGACTCAGCGGCGCCATCCTGATTGCCGCGGGTGTCTATCAACTCACACCGTTCAAGGGCGCGTGCCTGACGCACTGCCGAAGCCCGCTCGGATTCCTCATGTCCCACTGGCGGGAGGGAACGGCCGGCGCGCTGCGCATGGGGATCGAGCACGGTACGTACTGCCTAGGCTGCTGCTGGGCGTTGATGTGCGTCCTCTTCGTCGTGGGCGTGATGAATCTCGTATGGGTGGCGGCGATGACGATCTTCGTACTCGTGGAAAAGATCGGACCGGCGGGCGCGTTCGTCGCGCGAGTAGCGGGCGCCGCGATGATCGCGTGCGGCGCTCTCGTCTGGAGCGCACGTCTCTAGGCGGCGGATAGTTGTCCGCGTGACGCGGCGGCCACCGAGGCACGAGCGATCGTCGCGTCAAGTTGCGCGCCGATCAGAATGGCGAGGCTGGTGAAATAGAACCAGAGGAGGGCGACCATGACGCCGCCGATCGCGCCGTAGGTTTTCTGATAATTGGCGAAATGGCTGACATACATTCTGAAGGCCATGGAGACGAGCAGCCATAACGTCGCGGCCGTGACGGAGCCGGGCGTGACCCAGACCCATTCGAGCGTGGTATTCGGCGCGAAGTGGTAGATGGACCCAATCGCCGCGACGACGAGCGCGAACGCCAGCGGCCACCGCAAGATATTCCAGGCCCAGGCGAACTGCGGTCCAAGCGCCAGCCACTCGGCCGCGTGGCCTGCGGCCGTGGGCCCGGCCATCACCAGCGCGAACGCGATGAGCGTGACGACCGTCAGAGCAACCGTGAGCGCCACGGCGGTCAGGCGCACGCGCCACCAGGGCCGGCGTTCCGTGATCCGGTGCGCCAGGTTGAGCGTGTCGACGATGGCCGTCATGCCGGAGGATGTGCTCCAGAGCGCGGCGAGCAGGCTGAGCGTCAACACGCCGCCATGCGGCTGACGCGCGATCTGCACGAACTGCTGCTGCGCGATTCGCACCACATCGCCAGGTGCGACACGGCTCAGCATCGTGACGATGCGATCGAGCAGATGCTCAACCGGCAGCACGCCGGCGAGCGAGACGACGAACAGAAGCGCGGGGAAGAGCGCGAGGAAGAAGTAATACGACAGGCTGGCCGCCCACCCGAAGCATTTCCCCTCCAGGAGCTCCGCGCCGGCCTGCTTGAGAACGTCGGTCCAGCTGAGCGGCATGCTGAATTTGACTACGCGCATCTGGGCCCAAACGAATCAGTTCCTCACCCATCTCCGCCCGGACAGGAGGTGAAGAAGCGCGACGAACAGGGCGGCGCCGATGATCGACCACACGATCGGAAACGGCTGGCCGCCCACGCGCAGCACGAGCGGCTCGGAAAGATGGAGCTGATGCGCGACCCAGGGTCCGAGGAGGGCCCCGATGAA
>DASXUA010000638.1:0-2385 GCA_036505095.1 Phycisphaerae bacterium | reverse complement strand
GGTTAGAAAAGTGTTATAATAAGTAGGCCGCAGAAATTTGATCGACGCGATGAATCGCCGCGCAAGCGAAGGACAAACCAATGCAACAATCAAGTAGTGTGCTTGTCGTCGACGATCAGACCGAAATTGTTGATTTGATTGTCGATTTCTTGCGGGATGAAGGCTACAATGTATACGGAGTGACCGACGGTGCGTCGGCGCTCGCCGCGATCGAGGCCCATCCGCCCGCCTTGATCCTGCTCGACATGTTCATGCCGCATATGACCGGAATCGAGCTGTGGGAGTACCTCAAGTGCCATCATCTTACGACCATTCCAGTCGTGTTGATGACCGCCAGTCCGAGTGCCGCCGAGAACCTGCTCGCCGAGGGTGCGACCGATTACCTCGCCAAGCCGTTCGATCTCGATCAACTGTTGGCCTGTGTCGCTCGCTACGCCCCGCGCGACGGAGCGGCGCCCATACCGTCCTCTATACTTCCGTCCTCCGCCTGAGCATAGCTGCCAGGTGAAATCTTCCCGCGCAGTTGCGCCTCTGTTCCTCTGGATGAAGCGTGGGCGTCGATCGCCTGGCACAACATGGGCTCGGCCGGCTGGAAGCACTGTTGTTAGCAGATCACAAAAGCGGATTGAACGGATCGCGTAATCCGTTCAATCCGTACCCACCAATCCATTTCCAGCTAGCGTTTGGTGTATTGCGGCGCCTTGCGCGCGCGCTTCAAGCCGGGCTTCTTGCGCTCTTTCATGCGCGGGTCGCGCGTGAGCAGGCCGGCCTTTTTCAGCGTCGGGCGCAGCTCCGCGTTGAGGTCGAGCAGCGCACGGGCGATGCCATGACGCACAGCGGTCGTCTGCCCGGCGACGCCGCCGCCGCGCACCTTGACCAGCACGTTGAAGCTCGTGGTGTGGCCGGTCAGCTCGAGCGGGCGTGCCAGCTCTTTGTGGAACAACTCGCGCGCGCCGAAATAGTCGGTGATCGACTTACCGTTGACGACGAACTCACCATTGCCGGGAAACAGGCGCACGCGCGCCACTGCGGTCTTCCGGCGGCCGGTGCCCTGATAATAACGTTTCTCTGCCATGTATTCCTCCAGGAATGAGTAAAACGTAGAGATTTACGCGTTACGTTTTACGTCGTACATTTTATCCTTTTGGTTGCGGCTGGAAGACTTTGGGCTGCTGCGCCGCGTGCGGGTGCGTCGGCCCGGCATAGATCTTCAGCTTCATCAATTGCTGGCGGCCCAGGCGCGTCTTGGGCAGCATACCCTTGATGGCGAAGCGCAGGATGCGGTCTGGATGGGACGCCATCATGCGCCGGTACGGGATGGCTTTGAAACCACCGGGGTAGCCCGAGTGGCGATAGTACATCTTCTGATCTTCCTTGCGCCCGGTGACATGCACCTTCTCGGCGTTGACGACGATCACAAAGTCGCCGCCGTCGAGGTTCGGGCTAAAGGTCGGCTTGTGCTTGCCGCGTAGCAGCGTCGCGATCTGAGTCGCCAGCCGCCCGAGTGTCTGGTCGGTCGCGTCAACGACATACCAGTCGCGTTGAACCTCCGACGCCTTTTGCGAATAGGTCTTCATCGTACATTTCCTTATGGATAGCTCACCGACATAAGATACAAACCATGCGCCGGCGCGGTTCGCCCGGCCCGCCGCCGGTCGCGGCCGGCAAACACTGCTGCGAAGCCCGCAGAATCGATCTTTCCTTCGCCAACCAGCAGCAGCGTGCCGACGATATTACGCACCATATGGCGCAGAAACGCATTCGCGGCCAGATCCACCGTGATCAGCGGCTGCCCCCACAGCTCGGCCGGCGTGCAACTCGCCGCGTAGCACGTGCGCACCGTCGAGCCTTCCTGCTCACCGCCGGCGAACGCGGCGAAATCGTGCGTCCCGATCAGTGCCGCGAGCGCCTCGTTCATCAGCGCCGCGTTGAGCCGCCGCGACACATGGACGGCGTGCCGACGCAGCAGCGGCGAGCCGGCCGGCCCATTGTCGATCAGGTAGCGATAGTCGCGACGGATCGCGCTGTGGCGGGCGTGGAACTCATATGCGACCTCCCACGACTCCAGCACTGCGACATCCTCCGGCAGGATCGCGTTCAGCCCGCGCTGGATCGTCGCGAGATCGTGGTGTGTCTCTGTCCGCACGCTGGCGACCTGCCCGCGGGCGTGCACGCCGGTGTCCGTTCGTCCCGCCAGGCTGACGCGCCGCTGCTCCTGTGTCAACTGCTCCCAGGCGCCATCCAGCTCCCCCTGAACCGAACGGCCGTTGTTCTGCCACTGCGAACCAACGAAATCGGTGCCGTCATACTCGATCCGTAGGGCGATGTTGCGCATCACAGCAGTTCGAGTACCACCATCTGCGCCGCGTCGCCCTGGCGCGGGCC